>JBEDAD010000238.1:0-4345 GCA_041177985.1 Bacteroidota bacterium
AATGGATTGGCTGCAAGGAAAATTGGATTTGGATATTTTGCAACATCCGGTTGACAGCAGCTTTATCAAAGCCCATGAAGTTAATCGAAAGTTGGTAGCAAGCAAAAACCAAAACTGCTTAGAAGTTCAATTGCCTTTTAAAAATGATTTATTTGAACAAGGGAGTTTGTTTTGAAAGAGTGAATTTACTTCCTTCCTCTTACGGCGCTGCATAGGATCAGAGTTGCGCAGGATCAGGAGATCCAGCGCAGCGTACCAGCGGTAGCACCTGTTAATTTTAAGTAAAGGGAAATAAGTTGCGCAGGATCGGGAGATCCAGCGCAGCGAGCCAGAGGGTTTTTCTGAACAAGTGAATTTATTTTGAAAGAGTGAATTTACTTCCTTCCTCTTCTTTTTTTCAAATAATCTGTATCTCTATCGTTGATAAGAATAAACCGCAGGCTGATAAAAAAGCGATTTGTTTCGTCAAAATTACTGGCCGGTGTTAAGAAATGGTAGCCAGTTTGTAAGTGAAATCCGTATAATTTATACCCTACCACCGGTGCAATTCCAATACGGTTTTCGTCGAAATTAGTTCTAAAGATTATGTTTGCGCCATATGTCAAACCAACTCTGCTCGGTTTTATCCAATAGCCAGCATCGTAACCTAGAACATTGTATTTAAAATTATAATTGAATCCGGTTGAGAGCGCTTGGGTTTTTGCAGTTTTTAATTTGATTTTTTTCCATTGCTGCTCCACGCCAAGTTCCAAAATTAAATATTCCCCTCGTTGCAAGCCAAAATAAGGTCCGGATTTTGAAACAGAAATATCCAGGCGCTTGTTTTTAAAAGGGTTTTTCATTCCTTTCGAATCTTCTTGCGCATTGATGCTGGAAAACAGGCAAACAATTGCAAGAATACCGCTAATTTTTCTCCACATATCTTTCGTGTACACGTTTAATTTCTGCCGCATTATTTGCATCAACGCCAAGACTATCTGCTACTTTTTGTGCACGAATAATTTGCGCTACAGATAAACCGGTGCTATCGCTTTCCACTTTAAACGCATTTTCCAAAAAAATAGTACTTTCTTTCAATCCAGGAATTGTAGTTGTTGAAATACTTTTTACTGGTTTATAGAGAAGTGACCCTTCCTTTTTTTCTACTGGGAAGAAATTTCCTTTTTCATCGTACGACTCCGTAAGCACAACAATTACACTTAAAAAATAAGCCATTTTTAAAACGGCGAAAAACAAACCAAAAAACTTATTCAATGGCGTTAATTTCACAACTTTAACCAATTGTTCAATGGTTTTACCAGCAAAATAAACCATGGCACCAACAGCCAGAAAGATAAGGGTAAATGTTATAACAGGAAGGTACTTTGAATTCCAGGAAAATGTATTTTTTAAAAATTCCGAAAAATAGTCTGAAAAATGTATGCCTGCATATAAACCAACCAGCAAGGCAAGAAGCGTAAATACTTCAATAATCAAACCGTGCTTGAACCCTTTGTATCCTGCATAAGCCAAAGGAATAAATATTAGAACATCAATAAAATTCATAGCAGAAAAGTAACGCAAAAAAGCCTATCGAAATCGACAGGCTTTGTATTTTCTCCACGTACTATTGTTAACCGTTTAATTACACTCTGATTTCAATTGCGTTGTAAAAGAAAGATCAACCTCCGACCATAATTTGGATTTTCCGTCAGGACCAGTGTGCAAGACTTTACATGCTTCATTTAAAAGAGAAATCCCTTTTCCAGCATTCCATTTCATCACATCGATTGTCGCTGTAAAGGAAAATAACCCTTCATCCAACGTATACTTTCCAGCTACTTCCTGTGCGCTATTATTCATTTTAATCTCGATTATTGCTTCGCCATTTTCGCCCAATGATTTCACTTTCCCCGTAATGGCATCTGTATCGATTGAACCAAAAAATAATTTAACAATTTTACCGTTTCGTTCTTCGTTTTGTGTTTCCACAGAGTTTGTAGAAATGGTAAACGTTAAGGATTCAATCATTTCTTTTTCATCTTCAGCTGTTTTAATTCCTTCGATTTTAATCGCATTGAACGTTCCTTTGACTGGCGTTTTATCTGTGAATTTAAATGCTGTCCATTCCAACGAGGTAGTGTTGGAGTCATAGGAATAAAGACAGGTAATGTCTGTAGATGCTTCTTCCGATTTTTTCGTGTCGCCTTTACAGCTAGAAAAACCTAAGATTAAGGTTGCAATGGATAAAATTAAAATTGACTTTTTCATGTATATAATTTTTTACTAATATACTTAAAACACAAGGAAGAGCTGCTTGTTCGAAACAAAAATAATTTCTTGAATTTTAGAACTGCAATAAGTCGCTACACTTTCGTATTTTTGCAAGCTATGGATTACGACATTGAAATACGATATCAGAAATTAAAGGCAAGTTTGGAAGAAAAGTTTGGCGAAGGAATGGATGTTCAAGCCATCCTTTTTCTAATTGGCGTCAACGAACTTGGTGTTGGTTACCGAAATTTTACGAAAGCGGAAAAAACCGATTTATTTCATATCGCTATTTGCACCTTGCTGGAGCCTTATGGCTACTACGAATTTGAAGGACGCGACGCAGAAGAGTGGCCACACTTTAAACTCAACAAGCAGCTTCCGCCTTTGGAACACCGCGAACAACAGCATCTGTTAAAAGAATCCATGTTGGACTATTTTATTCAAAATGACTATTATGTTGAAACGGTTGTGGACGCAACGGATTCCGATAAAAAAATAGCATAAACATTTATATTTGTACATTAAATTTATTTAACCATGGATTTTTTAATAAAAGCTGCCCAATTAATTCTCTCCCTTTCCATATTGGTTGTTCTACACGAATTTGGTCATTACATTCCTGCGCGGCTCTTTAAAACGCGGGTCGAGAAATTTTATTTATTTTTCAATCCGTGGTTTTCGATTTTCAAAAAGAAAGTTGGCGATACCGAATGGGGAATTGGATGGCTTCCTTTGGGTGGTTATGTGAAAATCGCAGGAATGGTAGATGAATCAATGGATAAAGAACAATTGGCTTTACCTGCGCAACCATGGGAATTCAGAGCAAAACCTGCATGGCAACGCTTAATCATTATGGTTGGTGGCGTTACCGTAAATCTACTTTTGGGAATCTTTATTTATATCTGTATAATGTTTGCTTATGGTGAGGAACAGATTAAACCGCAGGATTTAAAAGCTGGTTTGGCAATTCATCCATACATGGCAAAATACAATCTTTATTCCGGCGACAATATTGTATCTATTGATGGACAAAAAATAACAAATGTTACGGAAATAAATAACAGCATTATGCTGCGCGGCGGTCGCAAATTAGCGGTTGTCCATTCCGATGGCTCGAAGGAAACTATTCAATTGCCGGAAGGCGTGGAATATGAATTGTTCCAAAATGGCGCGTTTCCATCCGTTAGCTTGCGACATGCTTCGAATGAGATTGATTCCGTTATGCCAAAAACACCAGCATTGAAAGCAGGATTAGAAAAAGGAGATAAAATTATTTCTATAAATGAACATCCTATCACTTACTACGATGATATCCAGCGCTATTTATATGCTGCGAAAGGGAAAAAGGCAACTTTAGTAATTGAGCGCAACGATAGCACCCAAACACTTACTTCTGCAGTTAAAAAAGAAGGAACAATCGGTTTTGCGGTTAAAACGATCGGCTATGTCGATTCTAACAGTATTCAAACTATGCATTATGGTTTTGGACAAAGCGTAAGTAAAGGTATTGACCGTGGATTTCATACTCTAAGTGACTATGCATCCCAATTAAAATTCATTTTCACAAAAAAAGGAGCTTCTTCCATCGGAGGATTTGGTTCCATCGGAAACCTTTTCCCAGCAACCTGGAATTGGCAAATATTTTGGATGAATACGGCACTGATTTCTATCATTCTTGCGTTCATGAATATTTTGCCAATACCAGCTTTGGATGGCGGTCACGTTGTATTTTTATTATATGAAATAATTACTGGAAGAGAAGCACCACAAAAAGTATTGGAATATGCTCAATATGTTGGGTTCTTTTTGTTGATGGGACTTTTACTGTATGCGAATGGAAACGATATCTATCGCTATTTATTTCCGCAATAATAGTCGGTTCAGCCAAATTGTTTTTTTGTAAAACGACAGAATTTTAAACTCGAAAGAAATGAAAAATTTTATTCTAACCCTATTTCTAGCTTTATCGGTAAACTATTCGTTAAAAGCGCAATTAACAGAGGGACATTTTACCTACACAATTGAGGCATCTTCTGAAAATCCGGATATGCAAATGGTAACTGGAATGATGCAAGGCTCAACATTGGATATT
>JBEDAD010000239.1:0-6071 GCA_041177985.1 Bacteroidota bacterium
AAACAATATCTTTTTTTAAGTCTGGTTCCATGATAGACCCCAATACTTCCAACAAACTTTCGCGATTTAATTCCATTGCTACAAAAATAATCAAAAAAAAAGGTTGTCCCCTTCGAAAAACATTTTAAAACTTTATTATTCTACTGTTTTAAAGGATTTGATGGATTTAGCCATGAGTTTAATTATTTCCAAAGAACTTCCAGAATCCTGACTTCTTAATTCGTATGTTATTCCTCTACTGATTTTTTGTCCATAAACGTGGAAAGATTTATGCTCAACACCAACTTTTGGGGAAGCTTTGGTTGAGCCCTTTACTATGAGTGTTTTTTTATAAACAATCAAATCTTTTTCATCTAATAGGTATTCCACATGAAACAACGTTTCTGCTTCTAATTCTTGGCGCTTACTTTCAACCATATTTATTCTGTCTCCAAAATCCTCAATATGCAGACTGAAATTTGGTCCAACGAGAATATCCCATAGAAAATCTCCTTCTTTGTGCAAAACTTCCACAACCGTTGAGGCGCCAATATTTGCAGTTTCATCCGGAAGCTGAATGGAGGCAGGAATAGCATACTCCTTCAAGCTCACCCCTTTGAATTCATAATAATCCTCTTCGTTAATTAGATTATTGATTTCCAAATTATTGCTTTCAGAAGAACTATCGCAGGAGCAAAGGAACGATGCGAGGAAGCAGAAGAAAACGAAGCGTTGTTTGATAACCATACTATTAATTCAACTATTTCTTAATGAACATGTTATTTTTTGAATCTGAACAAATATAAACGATTTTATGTAGTAATGAATAAACAAAATGCCGATTGAATTGTTCACCCTCTATACTTGCATTTTTATAGGCTGAAGAATCAAGAAAAATTAGTGATGGCATAAAACAGGAAAATGGCAGAATACAAGATTAAAGATTTGGAAACGTTAACAGGGATTAAGGCACATACCATCCGTATTTGGGAGAAGAGATATGGCTTGATTACACCTGAAAGAACCGATACTTTGATACGCACCTACAACGATAACGAGCTGTCCATTTTATTGAATATTGCTTTACTAAACAAAAATGGACTTAAAATTTCCAAAATTGCAGAAATGAATTCTGAGGAAATTTTTCAAAAAGTCTGGAAAATAAGAGCTGAGAAATCCATTGATAGCAGCACAGAAAAATTAATTCTTTCCTTAATTGAATTAAATGAGGGGTTGTTCAAATCTACGCTCCAAAACCTTATAGATGCTAAAAGTCTGGAAGAGACATTTATTCATACGCTAGTGCCATTTTTAGATCGGATTGGTGTTATGTGGCTTGTAGGTTCAATTGATGCCGCACAAGAGCATTTTATTTCCAATCTCATCCGACAAAAAGTAATCTCCGAAATTGACAAATTACCTGTTCCTCAAAAAACAGCTTCACCAATAATGCTTTTTCTTCCTGAGCACGAATGGCATGAAATCAGTTTACTTTTCTACCATTATGTTTTGCGTAAAAAAGGAATAGATACGATTTATCTTGGTCAAAGTTTGCCATACGATTCTTTAAAGGAATGCCTAAAAAAGCAAAAACCGAAAGCATTGGTAACTTCCTTTTTGACCTGTGTTGAAGAGAAGTTTTTATGTAATTACTTTAAACAATTACAGCAGGATTCAGATTTTGTTCCAATTTATGCCGGAGGATATCAAATCAAGAAAAACGCGCATCTTTTGGACAAGTATCTAACTGAAATAAAGGATATTTCCGACCTTTCTCAAAAAATCAACGGATAATCAATCCTTTTTTACCGAGTAAGGGAATCCATTCCATCTTATCGGGTGAAATAGTATTGGGTAAAAAAACGTATTTTTTATCATACATGTCATCGTTTACCCAGAAACTCACCCAATATTCGTTGGATAAACCAAAAACATCTTCCATGATAGGCTCTAGTTTTGCAGCTTCTTCCGGTAGCAAGATTTCTAAAGTATGGCGTAAAGTAGATGTTCTAATTTGTTCTCCATCCGCTTTCAATTCACCGTAACCAACACTATTTATTATCACGCCTTCCATAATGTCATCCCGCAGATTCAATAAATAAACATAATACATTGGTTCCCCTTGATCGATTATATCCTCAACTATTGCTACTGCTACATTTTCAACTTTTGGCCCTAATAATCCCTCTTTCATATTCTATCTGTTCTTAGTGTTGTGCGATTGCCCTTCCGATACGCAAGAATTCAAAAAAATCTGCTGAATGTCCGACTTTCGCTATATTTTCTTTGCAATACTTTTTATCCTTGAGCTTATCTTTCGGAAATACAAAGTTATCCAATCGTTCCAAACCTAAGCGAACAATTACTACTTTTTCGGAAGGTATAGAAATAATATATTGACCTTTTATTCCTCTGCAATAGTAAACAGGTGATTTACCGCCTAAATATGTCCAAATATGCATTGCATACCGTTTATTTGGAACACCTTCTTCCGTTGCGAGATTCGGTACTTTAAACAATACATTCATATACGATTCCGGAACAATTTGTTTGGATCCCCATCTTCCTTTTTGAAGGACTAACTTTCCCAATCTTCCAAAATCTCTAGCAGTTGCATACACGCAGCAAAATGCTTTTTCATCACCAAATTCTTTATCCAAACTCCAATAAACATTCTGTTGCGTATCCATTTGTTTCCAAATTTTTTCCTCCGCATAATCCGACACACTCTTACCGGTTGCTTTTTCTAGAACAAAGGCTAATAGTTGCGAATTTCCGCTTTGGTATTTAAACCTCTGTCCTGGCTTTGTAATTACTTTTTGTCTTGTGACGAGACCGTAGAGATCCGATCCATAATACGATTCAGCGTTTTCAGATAATGGATTAGAGGCGCTTTCCTCCCAATCTAATCCGGATGCCATAATTAATAAATGCCGAATTGTAATTTGTTCCTTTCTATTGGAATTGAATTCTTTCAGATAGTTTCCAACTGGCTCATCTAGACTTTTGATTTTCCCCTCCTCTATTGCAATTCCAATGAGCAGTGCAACAAGTGTTTTGGCGGCAGAGAATGAATTGGAGACTGTATGCAAAGAATGGTTTTCACCATAGCGCTCAAATATGAGAGAATCGCCTTTGAAAACTAAAAAAGCTTTCGTTTTAAGCTGCTTCAAGAAATCTTGGTCTTTGGACGAAATACCTTGTGTATTCCATTTTTTTGAAATAGGCCAATCTAGATTGTTTTTTGCTCCTTCGATTGTTTTGTAGGGAAAAATACCCAATTCATAGATACCTGGACCGGATTGTCCTTTTAAATAGGTGTTTCGAATTCCTTTGTAAAGGTAGATTCTACCAGACAGAAGAATAAAAAGGTTAAGCAAAATAACGGCAGCGAGAAAGAAGTAGAACGTAAAACGCGCAATTTTTTGAAGCGAACTAACGATTTTCTTGTTTGTATTCAACATATTTAAAGCGAAATTGATCGGCTAACTTTTGCTTCAAGACATCCGTAACTTCGCTCATCGATAGCGACTTACCCAACTCTTGCTGCATGGAAGTTACTGCTTTATCATTAATTCCGCAAGGAATAATATGTGAAAAATAAGAGAGATCGGAATTTACATTGAATCCAATTCCGTGCATCGTTACCCAGCGGGAACTTTTTACGCCCATTGCGCAAATTTTGCGTGCGCGTTCTGTTTCTCCTTCAATCCAAACGCCAGTTAAACCTGGAACGCGTCCAGCTTCAATTCCAAATTCCTGCAAAGTTTGAATAACTGCTTCTTCGAGAAAACGCATGTACTTGTGGATATCCGTAAAAAATTGATCCAAATCAAAAATTGGGTAAACAACAATTTGACCAGGACCATGATAGGTTATATCTCCTCCCCGATTAATTTTATAATAGGTTGCATGTTCCTTTTCCAAACCTGCTTCGTCCAGCAACAAATTAGCTATGCTCCCACTTTTTCCGAGTGTAAAAACATGCTCATGTTCGCAAAATAAGATGTAGTTTTTAATACTTATATTCTCTTCGCCGTTTCGGATTTTAATTTTGTCCTGAATACTTATATTGAATAATGTTTCCTGAAGATCCCAGGCTTTTTTATAATCAATTAATCCGAGATCTAGCAACTGAACTTCAGGTAGCATATTTAATTGAAATTAGCCAACTCGTTCTTCAAATAATCAATAACCTTGATATCCATAATATCGGCCTTGTTCATTTCTGAAAGGTAAAAAGATGCCCAATCCACTAAATGTATGAGGTAAAAAGAGCGTTGAATTTGGGTAGTTCCATTTGGTGTCAACTCCATTACTCCAGCTGCTTTTTTCGCGATAACATCTTTGGTAATGGTATAGCGTAACTGATTTCTAGGATTCAAATCCCGCGTATTTAAAAACAAAACGGCAAACCTATCATCGCCACCACTCCATCCAACAAGTTCGTTGTGGTTCATTTCAGGAATTACATGGTGCCAGCAAAGGTATTTTGAATTTTCGTTAAATTGTTGTCGCGCTCTAACTGCCACAGCTTCGTAGTTTGGTCCAGAATAAATTACACCTACTTTTCCGAATAAGAAAGTTGCAATCTGTTTTGCTTCCGCTTGAATAGCTGATTTTTCGTCGGACAATAAATTCAAAGATATTTTTATTTCCTCTAAATTTTGAGTTGAAATCATACCCAATTGAACAAAAACATTGACCAACTGAACAATTGAAAATGCGACAGCAGATCTCGGTGGATTTCCACCAGGAACGATAATGCAATCGATATTCTCTTGTGCACAAAAACGGTGCATTTCACCACCAGATGTTATTCCTATTAAGTGTGCCCCTTTTTCATGTGCTGCTTTAACTGCAAAAAGCGTTTCTTCCGTATTTCCAGAATAAGAGGAGCCAATAACGAGAGAATGTTGGTCAACAAATGCTGGCAGATCGTAATCTTGCAAAAGGAATACTGGAACTTTTAATTCAGACTGAATCCATTCTGTTACAATCTTACCTCCAATTCCAGATCCACCCATTCCACAAACAACGATGTTGTGCACAGCATTTTCTGGTTTTTTCAAGCTAACTTTTGACGCAATTTCAAGAGCATCAATCAAATTTTGCGGAAATGCCGCTATAAGTTTTTCCATATAATTTCAGAATAGAACGTAAATATACGGATTAGCGCAACAAATTCAAGCTTTCTTGTCAAGCCGCCTTCAAAAAAGGTATGCATTTCAAAAAACGCAATTACTTTGGCTATATTGCAATGTTTTAGTGTAGTTTTGTCAAAAAAAAAACATGAAACCTGTTAAAGCATCCGAAACTTTATCCATTACAACGAAAGTTGTTTTGCCAAATGATACTAATACGTTAGGTAATCTATTTGGTGGACAATTACTGGCTTGGATGGATGTCATAGCGAGCGTTTCAGCACATCGGCATTGTAAGCGTGTTGTTGTAACTGCTTCCGTTAATAACGTTTCTTTTCAAAAACCTATCAATCACGCATCGATTGTTACGATTGAAGCGAAAGTTTCCAGGTCTTTCAATTCTTCCATGGAAGTATTTTTAGATGTTTTTGTGGAGGATGCTGTAACTGGGAAACGGGAAAAGTGCAACGAAGCAATCTATACATTTGTTGCAGTAGATCAAAACGGAGGCCCAATCCAAGTTCCGGAATTAATTCCAGAAACGGAGGAAGAAAAAATGCGCTATGAGGGTGCATTGCGCAGGAAACAATTGAGTTTGATTCTTGCAGGAAAAATGAAACCAAACGATGCAACGGAATTAAAAAAGTTGTTTCTGGAAGAATAAATTAGTCCTTGAAAAAGACTTACGAATTGTTTGTTGAATCTTGAACTTGAAAAAGAAGAATTCCACTATTTGAAGCCCTTAATGTCAGGATTTTAAAAACGGTTCAATTTGCTTTAAGTGCTGCTCTGTTTGGAATTTATTGAAATTATCCCATGTCGGCGCAGCGACTAATTTTTCGCCAATCATTGCATCCAAACACACGTTATTTTCTTTATACTTTTCAAAGAAAACTTCTAGTATTTTAAAGAAAAATTGATCCAAAGCCGTTACCGCTTCAAATTCTG
>JBEDAD010000240.1:0-6549 GCA_041177985.1 Bacteroidota bacterium
GATACGGAAGCAAGGTGTTTTTACCAGAACGAACAATTCGCTTGTGCCAGAATTTAGATATACCGAACAATTCAAATGCTAATTCGAATAATTCCGAATTCAGTTCATTTTCTGTTTTTCCGGGAAGAATAAGGTTTAATTCTTCGATTTTATCGAACAGAATAACGGCTTTTCTTTCCGCTTCTATTAATTCTTTTAAAGGATCTTTCATTTTAAAGAGGGATTTGGGATTCAGAATTTGGGATTTGGGATTATCTCCTTACAGTCGATGCTGCCTGCGGCGGTTGGGATTAGAATAAAAGAAAAATGGATAACAATGCAATTTGAATTGCAAAAATCACTAGTCCAAAACCAAGTCCTTTTTGTCCGGATTGAATCAATTTTTTAAAACTTACTTTCAACCCAATTGCTGCCATTGCTATTGTTAAAATAACTTTACCAGTCGTATCCATTGTCTGCACAAATAGATCCGGAAATTTCACAACAGTGCCTAAAATAGTAATCAGAATAAAAGCCAGTAAATACCAAGGTAATCGGAAATGATCTTTCCACGATTTCACCGTTTTTCGATTTATCAGAAAATTAATAAATATCAATCCTGGCGTTAAAAGTGCCACGCGTGCTAATTTTATGGTAATTGCAACCTCGCCAGCTTCCTGTCCAATTGCATAACCTGCTCCTGCAACGTTTCCAACCGAATGCAAAGAGCCTCCAACCAAATAGCCAATACTGGAAGCATCCAAGTTTGTCCGCAGTAAAATCATGGGCAAGAAAAGCATCCCAATTGTTCCATACAAATTTACAACGGCCATAGAAATTGCTACATCTTCCTTGTTTTTTGAAATAGATGGCGCTAAAGCTGCAATAGCAGATGAACCACAAATTGCCGTTCCAAAACCAACTAACCAGCCAATTGATCCAGGACAATTGAATTTTTTTGCCAAACTGAATGTTAGAAGCAGTACCACAAATAAAACCGATGCAATAGCGACAAAACTTCCAATTCCAATTTTGGAAATGTGGGAATAGTTGATACTAAACGCTAAAAAAACAATCGATAATTCGAGCAACTTTGTACTTGTGAATGAAATGCCAGATTCAAATTGTTCTGGAAGTTCATAAAGGTTGCGAAGAGAAATACCCAGCATCAATGCGATCAAAATACTATTTATTGCTGAAGGGGTAAAAGCCGAAATTAACAAGGATAATAAACCGAGTACTATTGCAAGTAGAATTCCCTTGAATTCCTTTAAAAGAGTATTTTTCATGCCTTGTAAACCAACTTTACGCTTAAATTCCTTTCTCATCGCTTTTAATACAATCCAAAACTACATGTTTAAATGCTTTTGGTTATTAAAACCGTATTTCCTATAATACTGCTATCCGAAATGCGATTCAAAAATACATTTATTGTACTATTTTGGGCGCAACTTCGGTTACAAAGAAAGCTATTTTCCTCAAATCACTATTTTCCTTACTTAAGATTTCGTTGCAACCAGCTGAATCACAGAAGCTAAACCATGGTGGAATTTTCCTTCGTTCACTTCACGTTCTAATGTTTGTATAGTTAGAGTGTCAAACGACTTAAAATCTTGCCTTAATTCCTCCTCTGCATACAACATGGATAATTCTGTAGGTCCACCGGTCTTGTAGTTTACTTGCTCTTTTGAATACGCTTCCAAAATTACTTTTCCACCCGATTTTAAGGCGTCAAAAAGTTCAGAATGGATTGCAATTCTTAAAGCTGGTGGGAAGTGGGCGAAAATTAAAACAATTACGTCCCACTTTTCAGAAGCAAATGAATAGCTTGACAAATCCGCACAAATCGCATCAACAGTAACATTTTCCTCCTTTGCAAGGCGCAGCGTCTTAGCTATTCCTTCCGAAGAAATGTCTACAGCTGTGACGTCCAATCCTTTTTTTGCCAAAAAAACAGCATTTCTTCCTTCTCCTTCTGCCAAACAAAGCACTTTACTTTTTTCATTGAAGCTGTTCTGTGCTAAAAACGAATTCGGTGTTTTTCCGTAGGCGTATTCCGCATTTTCATAACGCTTATTCCAAAATTCTTCTTGCATTTTCCGTCGTTTATACGTTTGTTTTTCATCCGTTTCTTGCGCATACAACGCATGTTAAAACTACAGATTTTTCTTTGATTTCATTTAAATACGGGGTTAAAACGCAGAGAAGGAATTTTTAGCTACGTTTTTCTTCGTTTTTACTTATATTTCTTTTAGCATCCACAAGTCGCAAGCAAAATGACCGGAATTACCCATTGGATTTTTTAATTTCTGAAATCCCATTTGAGTATAAAGTCCAGCTGCTTTGGATAATTCTGGTAACGTTTCCAAATAAACAGAAGAATACCCAGCTTCTTTAGCGTGTTGCAAACAGATTTCAATTAATTTATATCCAATTCCAGTTCCACGAGAAGATTTAGAAACGTACAGCTTTACCAATTCAACACATTTGTCGGGTAATCCAAGCGTTGGAAAGATTCCACAGCCTCCGATAATTTCCTTTTCCTTTAGTGCAACCCAATAGAAACTTCCCTCGGTTTGAAATAATTCAAACAGGGAATCTGTTGTTGAATCCGTATAAACCGTGCCGGGTTTATCTGCACCATGTTCTTTTAAAACAGACCGAATCAAAACGGCTAATTCCGCTGAATCTTCTATTTGAATTGGTCGGAATTGAATTTTTTCAAATTGTTTTGAATCCATTTTATGGTTATTCATTTGAACATTAGGGAGATTAAACAAAAAAACCGACATTTTTTACTTTGCCGGCTTTCCTATCTTTTTTCTACTGAATCATTTAACTTTCGTCCAAGTTTGCGTTCGGAAGAATGGACCGATGTACCCTCTAACATTCAATTTGTCATGATTTTCTGCATCTATCCAAATTTTGAGTGTGTAAATTTTCCCGTTTTCAGGATCGACAATTGTACCGTCTTCCCAAACGCTTCCATCCCACTTCAATCCGCGGACAATTTGAAGTCCAATTAATGGCTCACCTTTTCTATCGTCTGTGCATTTTTTACATGTTGGATTTGCTTCTCTTCCTTCCCTTGGATATAAATAGGTGATTTTCCCATAGAGTTTCCCATCTGATTTATATAATTCCACGGTAGATTTCTTTTTTCCGGTTTCATCGTCAATGGTTGTCCATTTACCTATGCAAGATTGCGCCATAGATTGAAAGGAAACGAGAAACACGATAACAGCAAGTAGATTTTTCATAGATTCTTTTTTTATTGTTCCAAAAATAAAACAATTTATCCGTTCAGAAAAATAGATTTCTTAAAAAAAAGGGGAAATTCAACACGAGAACAAAAAGTTTCTCAAGATATCTTTTCCGAATGGTGTTAATATGGATTCTGGATGAAATTGAACACCATAAATAGGTAATTTCACATGTTCAATTGCCATGACAACCGAATTTTCTGAAAGTCCAGTTGAAAAAATTTCGAGTCCCTCCCTTAGTTCAACCGCCCAACTGTGGTATAACCCAACTTCGATTTCTATCGGAAGATTTAAAAAAAGTTTACCGTCATTTATACAACGTATTTTCTCTGAAACGCCATGCTTCACTTCTTTCTGATTGTAGAGCTTTGCGCCATAATACTCTGCTATTCCTTGCATTCCAAGGCAAACTCCCAAAATTTTCTTTGATTTTTCGTACTGTTTTAAAATGGGGAAAAGAGATTTTGTGTCTTTCGGTAAACCCGGACCTGGCGAAAAAACAATGCAATCAAATTGTGCAACTTGGTCAATTTCTACCGCACGATCTTCCCAAACAGTAACTTCAGCGCCAAGACTTTCCAAGTAATGAAAAATATTGTACGTAAATGAATCGTAAAAATCTATGAGCAGAACTTTCAAATAGTATCTCTTTAATTGTTAAACTTGCACAAAGTTAATGAAAGTGAAAGTTTCACGGAGCTATTATTCATTTTTCATTTGGTAAATTGCACTGTTTGAACAACCCATCGCAATAGTTTTAAAACCAATGCGTTAATAGAATAATTCTATACTAAAAATGAAAAAAGCAATCCAGATCCCTGGTGCACCCGCGCCTATTGGACCCTACAGTCAAGCTATTTTGAGTGGGAAAACCTTGTATGTTAGCGGACAAATTCCATTGAATCCATTTACAGGAAATTTAGAAATGGAAACAATTTCCGCTGCAACCCATCAGGTGATGAAAAATATCACAGCGTTGTTAAACGAAGCAGGAATGGATCTTCACTCCGTTGTAAAATGTTCTATTTTTCTAAAAAACATGGATGACTTTGCAGAAATGAATGCCGTGTATGCAAGTTATTTTTCTGCTATTCCTCCAGCAAGAGAAACGGTTCAAGTTTCAAAATTACCGCTCGATGTAACGATTGAAATTTCCTGCATTGCACATAATGATTAAACGTTGAAAAAAATATACTCCTATAAAATTGCTGTGGTCATTGTAAATTACAATGTCGAATTCTTTTTGGAGCAATGTCTCAACTCAGTGCAAAAAGCGCTTGAAAATATAAACGGCCAAGTTTTTATTGTAGACAATAATTCTATCGATGGATCGGTTGAAATGGTGCAGCGGAAATTTCCAGCATATACGCTAGTTGCCAACAAGGAAAACGTTGGCTTTTCAAAAGCCAATAACCAAGCGATACTTCAATCAGATGCAGAATATATTTTATTGTTGAATCCAGATACAGTGGTGGAAGAAGAAACTTTTTCCAAAGTTATTGGTTTCATGGATTCGCATGCAGACGCAGGTGGATTAGGCGTTAGAATGGTGGATGGGAAAGGAAAGTTTTTACCGGAATCTAAGCGAGGCTTACCAACACCAGCTGTTGCATTTTATAAAATATTCGGACTATCGAAGCTTTTTCCAAAATCCGAACGAATTGGACAATACCATCTTGGACATTTAAGTGAATTTGAAACCAATAAAATCGATATTCTCAGCGGTGCATTTATGCTTATGCGAAGTGAGGCCCTGGAGAAAGTTGGTTTATTGGATGAAGCTTTTTTTATGTATGGTGAAGATATTGATCTTTCGTACCGGATTCTGAAAGGTGGTTATTCCAACTATTATTTCCCTGAAACCAGAATAATACATTATAAAGGAGAAAGCACTAAAAAAAGTTCGGTTAATTACGTTTTTGTTTTTTACCGTGCGATGATCATTTTTGCAGAAAAACATTTCTCTCAAAAGAATGCAAAACTTTTTTCGTTTTTGATAAATGCAGCTATTTATTTTCGAGCTACCCTAGCAATTTCGATGCGTTTTATTCGGCAATCGGTCTTACCATTAATTGACTTTGTGATACTTCTAATTGGATTATATGCGTTGACAAACCAATGGCGAATTTCCAATATTGATTTCCCAGAAAAAGTCGTAAATATTGCCGTTCCAACCTATACTTTAATTTGGATGCTTAGTATTCTATTCAATAGTGGATATGATAATCCAGTCAAATTATCCAACTACTTCAAAAGCACGGTTATTGGAACGCTGACGATTTTAATTGTTTATGCACTTCTGCCAAAATCGTGGCAATTTTCGCGTCTATACATTCTGCTCGGAGCAGCCTGGGTACTAGCCTACTTTCTGCTTTCTCGCATCTTCCTTCATTTTTCGATTGGAAAAAAATTCAATTTAAGTCCTAAAAAAAATAAGCGATTTGCAATTATTGGAGGGAAAGAAGAATTTGAGAGAGTTGCAGGAATACTGCAACAAACAACCCGAAAAATCGAAAGTATTGAACATGTTTCCGCTGGTGAAGAAAAAGAAAAAGGTGCTATTGGAACATTGAATCAATTAGATCAAATACTGCATATTAAAGGGATAAACGAAATTATTTTCTGCGCAAAAGACACGACTGCGCAAACAATCATTAACTGGATGACGGTGATTGATTCCACAAAAATCGACTTTAAAATAGCACAGCCAGACAGCTTATCGCTCATTGGCAGTAATTCAATTGAAACTGCAGGTGATCTTTATGTTTTGGATATAAATTCCATTACAAAAACAGAAAATATTCGTTCAAAACGCACCTTCGACATTGCAATGGGTTTACTTCTATTGGTGGGAAGTCCAATTTTGATTTGGTACATGGAGAACAAAAAACTTTTCCTTCAAAATGTATTGAGCGTTTTGATTGGTAAACTTTCATTGGTTGGATATTTTAAACTCGACTCAAAAGTATCCAATCAATTGCCACGTATAAAACCTGGGATATTGAATCCGACAGATTCCCTTTCGTTTCCAGATGTTAGCTTAACAGATAAATTGAACCTAATTTATGCGCGCGATTACTCCATCGGCAAAGATTTAAGTATCCTTTTGAAAGCATGGAAAAAACTAGATCGATAAATCACTAATTCCCCTTGTCTAAATGGAATTTTAGTATACTTTTGTATCCTAAAGAAATCTATTTTTCGCAGAATATGGCACAAATTGAAATCAGACTTCCTAAAATGGGAGAAAGCGTAACAGAAGCTACAATTACCAATTGGTTAAAAAATATTGGAGACGCAGTAGAGA
>JBEDAD010000241.1:0-6247 GCA_041177985.1 Bacteroidota bacterium
TCACCATACTCTTTGTTTTTGTGCATTTCGAGCATTCTTGGCAACAAATCAAAATCCGGATTTCCGGTGTTATATTTTACAATCAACCCATCCAATGTTGTATGCTCCGTATATGTCATTCCATCTGTTGGTGCTGAACCTTCTAGTTTTCCATAAGTAATACGCAAGGTGCTATTTGCATCCGCCCAATGTTTGTCATTTGGGAACATTTCATATTTTCCTGCTACGTAATTTTTTAATAAAACGGTCATTTTATCGTCGAAAGCTTGGTATTTAGGCAATACATTTTCTCTGAAGTCCTTGTTGAAAACAGTATACAGTTTAAAAGCTGGATCTTTCAAAATATATTTGGTTGATTTCTCATTTTTCTCCTTGAATTTATTTAAAAATGCAACATAACGTTCCTTATTTGTAAAGATTGATTTCTCAAATATCTCCTCACTCCATCCTTTCAAATTTGCTAAAGTAGATTTAAAATTCTCAGTGTTTTTCTGAAAAATATACTCTGCTGTCAATAAATCAAATATTTTCTGATCTACTTGTGCATCGTAATTTTTAAAGAATCCATCAGCCGCCTTGATTAATTTATCGATTTGAGTCTTTAACTCGCCTTTTTCCTTGTATTTGAGATAATTTGTTGTTAAATCTTCTATTCCTCGCGTTAATTTATAAAACTCAGGCCCTACATACAAGTATTCAATTGCCATAGAGTATTCAAATTCCCACTGGCTTTCTTTTTCTACCAACGTGTTTAAATCTGAAATTACCTTTCCATATTTATTCTCCCAAGCCACACTTGTAGCTGCCATTTGAGAATATTCTTTTTCACGAGAAATTTTTACAGAAACACCATCCAAACTCCTTAAACCATCTACTTGTCCTATCCATTTTTTGTAGGCATTTGCAATGCTCGCTTGCTTTGCGGAATATTTTATACGCACGGCATCCGAAGAGCGCATTGCTGCATCCATTACACCCAATGATTTTTCACGCATCTTTATTCGCGCTGGTCGTTCCTTATCCACAATAAATTTAAGGTAGGCGGAAGAAACATGTTGCTCTGTCTCACCAGGAAAACCATAAACCATAGTGAAATCACCAACTTTTCTATCCTTGAATGAAATTGGGAGAAAATGCAATGGAACATATGGAATATTCGTATTAGAAAACTGAGCCGGTTTGTTGTCTGTTCCAGAATAAATCCTAAAAACAGAAAAATCACCTGTATGGCGCGGCCAAACCCAGTTATCGGTATCGCCTCCAAATTTACCAATTGAATTTGGCGGTGTACCAACCAATCTCACATCTTTAAATACCTCTTTTACAATAATATAGAAGTCGTTTCCATAATTAAACGGTTTAATTTCAGCTTCGTAATGCGTTCCTTGAATGGCATCTTGAATCAACTTTTGCATGTTTTTCTGAATTTTTTCTGATTTAACAGCTGCGTTATCACTTGGATTTACGCCAAATAGCATTGCGCCGGTCACATCATCGATTCGCACCATACGCGAGGCAGACAAACCTGGATTCGGTAATTCTTCCGAAAGATTTTTTGCCCAAAATCCATTTTTCAAGTAGTCTTTTTCTAAAGAAGAATGGGATTGAATTTGCGAATAGCCGCAGTGGTGGTTGGTCAAAAGCAATCCTTTATTGGAAACTAATTCCGCGGTACAACCTCCTCCAAAATGCATAATTGCATCTTTCAGACTAGAATTATTTACATCGTAAATGTCTTTTGCACTTAGCTTCATTCCTTTGGCTTTCATATCCGATTCAAACGCCGCGATGAGCGATGGAATAAGCATTCCTTCTTCTGCTGAAAAATGAAAAATACTTGCAAAAACTAATCCGATGGATAAAATATATTTTTTCATACTTGAAATGGTTAAGTACCAAAAATAAGAATTTAAAAGGGATTTTTGATACATCATACAGTACATAAAGCTATATTTATTCCAGGAATTTTTTGGTTAAAGTCTTGATGAAGATTGGGAACTATTCCCTTTCCTCGAATTGGACAATCAAAAAAAATAACGAACTTTACAGGTATGGAATTATTAAATTATATTTTTCGTCTAGGCGTAGTGTTCGCCATTTATGGATTTATTTGGGGGATTTTTGAAATAGGCATTTCCATACTACGATCTGGCAGGACGAAAACAGTACAAGAAGATTATGTCATCAAAGCAATTAAATACTTGTTTTTAGTAGATGTTACCTTTCTTTTTTGCCTGGATTTGGAAAATGAAAACATTTCGATTTACCATTTAAGTATGGCAGGACTTGTATTGTTGACCTATTTTATGGGGAAATTACAAAATCAGCAAAATCAGTTGGCGGTATTCAAGATGATGGGACAAGGGGGGCTTTCCAAGATGCGAATGAATTTCAATCTTAAGGCTGAAATCAGCGTGATTATAATCGCTATTTCGGCATTTATTTTATTTATAAATTATCCAGATTTCTCTAAAAACCCTATTTCTATTTGGTTTCACGAAAGTATTTTAAACATTGAAGACACGCCAATTTTCGGATTTATTTTCAAAGTTATTGGATTCTTCTTCCTGTTGAGTATGTTGGTAAAGATGGTCAATGCCTTTACCTATTTGATTTCTGGTAAACCATTTGTGCAAGCAAGTTCCACATTTCAGCAATTCAATGGCAGAAAAAAGGAAGATGATTTTGACGATTACGAGGAATTAAATTAATAATTTTTCGATTACCGCTTCAATTTGAGATAGTAGGGGCTGAACATCATCGTTTACAAGGATAAAATCTGTTAAAGGGATTTTTTGATCGTCCGTCCATTGGTTTGACATTCGCTCCAAAACCTGTTCTGTTGTAATCCGATCGCGCGATTGAACACGTTGAATTTTAACATCTAGAGGAGCGGTAACTAAAATCGTGGCATCCATAATTTTGTACGCTCCCGTTTCAAAAAGAATTGCCGCTTCATTGAAAACTAATTTACTCTGCTGAGCAGTCGCCCATTTTTCGAAGCCTGAACGAACATGCGGATGAATAATTGCATTTACTTTTCCTCGAATTTCAGCATCTTTAAAAATCTTTTCAGCCAAAAAAACGCGATTTAACGTATTATCCAAATAGATTTCATTTCCCAAAAGCTTTTGTAAATCTTCTCTAATTTGCGGATGGGAATCCACTAGTTTCTTGGATTCTTGGTCAGAATAATATACCGGAAAATGCATTGCCTCCAACACATGTCCAACCATTGATTTTCCTGCCCCTATTCCACCGGTTATTCCAATTTTCTTCAAATTAGTATTTTTTATGCGTGTGCATCTAGCTGTTTAAATGGAAAAATCCCATTATTTAAAACAAAAATAACGAATTGCGGCTCAAAGAGAACAAACTTGTGCCGAAAACCGACTAAAAGAATGGAATAGAAAGATTATCTTTGGTGCTATGGATTCAAAAGAATGGTTTGCCGACTGGTTTGACACCTCATACTATCATACATTATATGCGAATAGAAATGACGCTGAAGCAGCTGAGTTCATTTCTAATTTAGTCCATTTTCTTAAAATAGATGGGAAATCTTCCGTTTTAGATTTAGCTTGTGGAAAAGGTCGTCACTCCATCACACTAAATCAATTGGGTTATTCTGTACTTGGAGTGGATCTTTCATCCAATAGTATTGAAGCTGCAAAACAGCATGAGACGGAAAATTTAAAATTTGCAGTTCACGATATGCGCGAGGTTCTAGTTGGACAAAAATTCGATGCTATCTTCAATCTTTTTACCAGTTTCGGCTATTTCGACACCCTAACTGAAAATGAAAAGGTGGTACAATCCATGCATGAAATGTTGGGGGAAAATGGTTTTTTAATCATCGATTTCATGAATGCACAAAAAGTAATTGACACGCTCGTTCGTAAAGAATCAAAGACGATAGATGGAATTACGTTTGAGTTGGAACGGATATATGATGGTTCGCATATTTTCAAGGAAATTCGATTCGAAGATAAGGGCAAGAATTTTCATTTCACGGAAAGAGTACAAGCCTTAAAAAAAGAAGATTTTGAGCAACTTTTAACTGCAAATAAATTTGAGATTCTGCATGCTTTTGGGGATTTTTCACTTTCCACTTTTGATGCAGCACAATCAGACCGATTAATAATACTTGCTAAAAAAATATAATGTCAGGAGTAATCGTATTATCGAGTTTACTATTTTCTGTTGCCTTAGGTGGATTTTTTGTAACCTACTTACAGCAAACGAACAAAGCACAAATCATTAAGTTGTTACTTGCATTTAGTGGCGGGTTTCTCTTGGCAATTGCTTTTACGCATTTCATACCAGAACTTTACGAGGAAGAAAGTGCGTCGATTGGCGTTTATATTTTAATTGGATTTCTTATTCAATTGCTCATGGAATTTTTCTCTGGTGGAATTGAACACGGCCATGTGCACGTTCACAAAGGACAAAAAATGCCCTGGGGACTTTTTATTTCCCTTGCTGTACATTCTGTTTTAGAGGGAATTCCACTCGGAAATCAAGTCATGGGATTTGATGTTGTGACAACGCATGCGCACCATCATGGGCACAGCCACGGAAACGATAACTCGTTACTTTTGGGAATTTTATTTCACCAACTTCCTGTGGCCATTGCTTTGATGACATTGTTGATTAATACCAAGTTAACGAATTTGCAATCTTGGATTGTATTAATGCTTTTTGGAATTATGACACCAATTGGCGTTGTGATTGGAATGTTTACTTTACCAGGAGAAGTTGGCTTGGATTACCATGTAATATTGGCAATTGTAGTTGGAATGTTTTTACATATTTCTACGACAATTATTTTTGAAACCTCTGAAAATCATAAATTCAACCTATTAAAACTAGTATCTGTTTTTATTGGTTGCGGGTTAGCATTTTTAATGCATTGATAAAATTTACTTAGTTTTAAACTATTTAACGGTTAATTATTTTCAGGAATGTTTGCCACATAATCTTCAGATCTTGTTGCACGGAAGGATTATCCAAATATTTCTTATTCATTTCTAGTTTTGTCGGCATGATAATTTCGATGTAGGTTTTGCTTGGGTCTTCCGAATTTCCGAGTAATTCATTTTCATTAAAAAACTCAATAGAAGCATAATCCGTAATTCCAGGTTTTACGTTTAGAATTTTCCGTTGATCCGCTGTGTAAAGATTGACATATTCTTGCACTTCTGGTCGTGGGCCCACGATGCTCATTTCCCCTTTCAAAACATTAATAAACTGCGGGAATTCATCTAATTTAAACTTTCGCAGAAAAAAGCCAGCATTGGTGATTCGCGGGTCTCGCATGCCAACGGTGAGTTTACCAAACTGATCAGAATCCTTTCTCATCGTTCGAAATTTCAAGATATAGAATGGATTACCGTATAACCCGATTCGCTGCTGTTTATAAAAGATTCCACCTTTAGATTCCAGTGCAATCCAAACGGCTAAAATTAATCCCAATGGGAGAAAACAAATTAAAATAAAAACAGATACGGCGATATCAAAGGTTCGTTTCATTTCTTTTTTTGAATTTTAAATCGTTTTAACGGAATTTTTAACCGCTTCAATAACCATTTTAACGTGAGTATCCGTTAAATTAAAATAAACAGGCAATGAAATTTCATTTTGGTATTTATTCCATGTTTCCGGATAATCTTCGATGGCATAACCAAGCTTTTTATACGCTGTCAATGTTGGTAAAGGCAAGAAATGGACATTTACGGCAACATCTTGTTCAAATATTGCTTGGATAATCGCATCGCGCTGGGATTCATTTATGCCATCTATTCTTAGCTGATACAAATGGTATGACGTAACTTTTGTATCCGTTGTATGCAAGGGAATAATCGCCCATTTTTCAGAAGAGAAAGCCGCATCGTATTGTTCGAAAATCTCTTTTCTACGGTCTAAATTCTCTTGGTATCTTTCGAGCTCCACCAAACCAATCGCAGCTTGTAAATCCGTCATGTTGCATTTAAAACCAGGCTCTTCAACATCGTAACGCCAATTTCCTTTTTGCGTCTTTGCCAAAGCATCCTTGTTTTGTCCGTGTAAAATCAGCGTACAAAATTTACTGTAAATTTCATCGTGGTTAAAATCATCCGGTAAATCAAAACAAATTGCACCTCCTTCAGCAGTTGTTAAGTTCTTTACGGCATGAAAAGAAAAAGTAGAAACATCTGTCAAAGATCCGCTGCGTTTTCCATTCATTTTTGCACCGAAACTGTGCGCT
>JBEDAD010000242.1:0-3853 GCA_041177985.1 Bacteroidota bacterium
TGATAACCTATGTTTTAACACGCGATGTTGCAACAAATTTTATCCAAATTTTAAGATTTAATACGCTTACCTTTTTTTAAGTATTCAAAGATCGCAATCAACGGCAACAGCATGGCGTAATTATAGAACAGATCTTCAAAAGGTATGGTAAAAATACGCATGCCAATGATATGATTTTCGTTGTACCAAACTACCGGTGCATCAGTGAAAGAACCAGTTAAGATTCCATTCACGATTAAAAAAGGAATAATTGCAACAATAAACGTAAAAACAAAGGAACTATACCATTCCACTTTTTTGACAAAATATAGTCCAATGGTGAGTAAAGTACTAAGGATACTAGCACTAGCCGTGTACCAATTTTCCAAGTAGATTATTCCGAACAGCAAACCGGCGAAAGTAAATCCAAATGCAAAAAAATGCGCAAATTTCTTTAGGTTTACTTTAGGAAAGTATGCTTTTAAAACTTCATGAATAAAAACGCAAGCATACGGCACAACCAGAAAAAAACAAACCTCTTCAATTGGCAGTTTACCGATATAAATTCCAGCTAAATACTCGGGAGTAAAGCCCCAAATTCCCTTTTGCGCAAAGTATTCGTCCCAGATAAGAAAGGCAATTCCTACAGTCAAAAGGGCTGGAAGTAATGCTCTCCAATACGTATAAAAGTGTACTTTTTTATCAAAACTTAAGCAAAACGGTCCTGCAATCGTTGCAAGGATTACCCATGCGTACAAACTCATGATTTCGCAGATTTTCGTTCGAATGATTTTTTTGCTTCCAAATAATATTTTCTAGGAACGAGTAGCATCCCAAAACATTCACCATCTTCTTTCCCCTGGTATTTGTGGTGTACTTTGTGTGCTTTTCGAATTGCTAAAAAATAAGGCGTATCAATATCACGTAGCCATTTAAATCTTCTGTGGATGTAGACATCGTGAATTAAAAAATAAGCAAAACCATACGCTGCAATTCCATAACCTATCCAAACCGGAACGTATAAATCATTCATCATTCCAAGCATGATACACAACCAAGAAGGAATTGCATAAATTAGAAAAAACACATCATTCCGTTCAAAAAAACCTGGTTTTACTTGGTGGTGATCCAAATGAAAAAACCACATCCAACCGTGCATTAAAAACTTATGCGTTGCCCAAGCCATGAATTCCATGCCAAAAAAAGCTGCCAACAAAACAAAAGGTCCCCACCAATACATACGCTAAAATAGAGTTAAAAGAATAAAAAATACTGCTAAAATTAAGAACAAAGTAGAAAAAACCTTGTTCGTTTCTGCCAGTTTAAATTTAAAATACATCAGTTGCAAAGGCAAAGATACAAGGAACCAGCAAACATAGTTGTATAAAGGAATAATTCCATTTTTCCACTTCCAGAAATTGCTTTCAACGGCAACAGGTTCCATCAAATAATCGAGTCCGGTCATCAGTAATGCAGCCAAAACAGCTTTAATCAAAACAGAAGTTTTAAATTTATTAACGATTGAAGCAGACGTTACGATTAACAATCCCCAATTTAAACCAATAACATAAGGCACACCGGAGATTTTTGCGCCTAGATTCGTTCCGTAACTATAATTCCCAAAAAGATAGCCCGTATGAATTCCAATCCATTCGACGCCAATCCCGACAATGAAACATACCACTAAAAAAAGTAGAAATGGAAAAAATTGCTTCTTACGTGCAAAAAGTAGGATAACAAAAGATAAAATCAAGTTAAAAAACGAAAGTGCTAAAAACGAATTTTTATAGGCTGGGGTTAAAATACCTACCGTACCTACAAGGTAAAAGATGATCAGAATTGCGATTAATGTCGGCTCCTTGATTCGCATACTATTCAAAAATACATATTAACTTATATAAAAAACACTTCAATTGAAAAATGGTTTAAGAAATTCTACCTTTTATAGTATTCTCAATAGTGTCATCTAGGTCTCTGAATTGCCTAGAAAGTGCTTTTTGTACTTTTGATGCATCGTATGTTTTTACATTGAAAGAAGATTGTGCACTATCTTTTGTGAGTGTAGGATTTGTTCCTTTCCATTTTGAAATAAGCCACGCAATTCTCCATGCAAATCCAACCAACCATTTAGGCGTATTGATGGAAGGCGGTTTCTTACCCAATTGAAGTGCGATTTTCGTTAACAATGTTTGAAAGGAAACGGACTCGCCAACGCATAAAAAACGCTCATTTTTCACATCACTCTGCATCAGTTGCACCATTATTTCAGCAACATCTCGTGCGTCTACGAAGCCATTTTTGCCGCGGGTATAAAACTTCAATCCGTTGTTAACCGTTCGGAAAATTGTCAGAGAAGACTCTTCCCAATTCCCAGCGCCAAAAATCACGGAAGGATTAACGATTACACAATCCAATCCTTCCTCAACACCACGCCAAACCTCTTTTTCAGCAGAGTACTTCGAAATAGAATAACCACTGGTTTCGGGAGATAACTCCCATTTTGTTTTTTCGGATATGGTTGTATTGTTTGCGCCACCAATTGCGGCCGTGGAGCTAACGTAAGCGATTTTTTGAACACCAAAAGCCAAACAAACGTTTACCAAATTTGCTGTTCCTACACGGTTTATTTTAATTAATTCATCGAAATCTCTTTTGGCGAAAGAAACCAATCCGGCGCAATGGTACACCTGGGTAATCCCTACCATTGCTTCTTCCAAAGAATTGATTTCCAAAATATCACCTTCCACCCACTCGATTAACTTGAGTAACTCTAAATAATCATTTGGGGAATAATACTGGAAAACTTTTTCTACAGATTTTATACGCGAAGCATTGCGGTAGATGGCTCGAATTTTACTTCCCTGTCGGGCTAATTCAAACATTAAATGACTTCCTAAGAGTCCTGTTCCACCGGTAACTAATATCATGTGTCAAAAATACAATCTTTCGCCTTTGCTACAATTTTAAACCGGCTTTAATTTAAATAGATTGTAAAAATGCTACATTTTATGCTTCTAGATGTAACGCTAGGAAAGGATCCCAAAAATGGATTTTAAAATTTTGAATTTGATCATTTTTCACAATTACCCCTTCTAAACTCAACTTTTCAGCCATTGCATCTGGCGTTTCAAAGTGGTGTTTTCCAGTTAATAAACCATTTCTATTGACCACACGATGTGCTGGGATTCCCGGATACTTGTGCGATGCATTCATTGCCCAACCAACCATTCTACTTGATTTTTTAGAACCTAGACATTTTGCAATTGCCCCGTAAGATGTCACTTTACCTTCCGGAATTAATGTAACAATTTGAAATACAGCTTCAAAAAAATCTTTGTTTTTATCGTTGATAGAAATGGACATGTGTAAGTGCTTTTTAGTATTTTGGCTACTCAAAAATAAGGAAAAGTAGGCGTTTTAGATCGACTATTTTTTAGCTGGAACGGAAAAATGGTAGCATTTATAAAATACAGCATTCGAAGCCGTATTTTGCGTTAGGGATAGCAATGAAAATCCTTTTGCTTTTTTTTGCAAAAGATTGAAATGAATAGCCCGACCCGTAGGGGAACGCCCAAAAAAAAATTGATGATTACAAAATAACCATTTAAAAAAAACACCGATTCGCACATGCAAATCGGTGTTTTTTTTATTAAATATGTCCTTAAAATTCAACTACAGACTTAACGTGCTGCAGCGGAAATCACGTTGAATTATTCCACCGTAACCGACTTCGCCAAGTTACGCGGCTGATCTACGTTGCAACCTCTCATTACGGAAATATGGTAGGACAGTAATTGGAACGGAATTGTTGCCAAAAGTGGCACTAAATGTTCGTCTGTGTCTGGAATTTCGATTACGTAATCTGCAATTTCCT
>JBEDAD010000243.1:0-17977 GCA_041177985.1 Bacteroidota bacterium
GTAACAATAGACAAACAATGAAAAAAACATTAACAACACTAGCAATTATTTGCTCATTGACAGTTTTTGGACAGACTTCTCAGGAGCATTTACAAAACGGGATTGCTAAGCACAAACAGCAGGACTTTAAGGGAGCAATTAAAGACTACGAAAAAGCAATAAAAGAAGACAAAGCAAATAAAGATGCCTATTATAATCGCGGTACTTGTGCACTTGCTTTAAATGATTTCAAATCCGCAATGACAGATTTTAGCAAGACAATTGAGCTTGACCCAAAATATGTAAAAGCGTATTATAGCAGAGCATCCGTTTTTATAAGTCAAGAAAAATATGTTGAAGCTTTACCGGATCTTGACCAGACAGTTGAACTTGATCCCACAACACCAAACGTTTTGACACTTCGAGGGCAAATCCGGGCACAAACTGGGAATAAAAAAGGAGCTTGCGAAGATTTCAATCAAGCCAAACAAATTGGAGACAAACAAGCAGACAAATATTTAGCTCAATTCTGTGGCAACGAACAACAAGTTGGTGAATCTTTACAATTATACTGGCCTGAAAGTGAAAACTGGAAAAATGGCAATAGCCAAGAAAATGAGCAAATGGCTATGCTTGAATTAATTCATTCAAATGAGACGCTTGAAAAATGGACTGAATTTGGAAGTATGATGTCAATTAAGGGTGCGAAAAATATTCCTATGGACAAAGCAATGAATTTGATGTTTGACCAAGCAAAATTAAATTCCCCAAAGGCGAAATTGACATTTATCGAAAAGGACGAATCAGTAGAATATCCTTGGATAATTTTCACAATTGAAGCACCTAACTTTAAAAATGATAAGACACCTGAATCCCAACTTTGGTATATTGTTCAAGGCAAGACATCACTTTACACAAACTTTCGTGCTGTTAAACAAGCGACAATTCCATCAGACTTGAAGGATAAATGGATTGTATTTTTTAAGACGGGACAAGTTGTAAATAAATAGACAATGTAGATTAATAATTTAGCTATCAGGCATTTGTCAAAAAAAAGCGGGTTCTGCGCTGAAATAAAGCACTGTGCTTCGTGTCCAATTCCATGGTAGTTAGGTTTAGTGCTTCCAAGTGCGGTTCTTCGCTAAGCGTTAAAAGGTTAACAGAAATTTTATGAAATTCCAACAACAAGTTGATAAACCTCAAAAAAGAAGTGACCTAAGAAAATTTTTAGGCAAAGAATTCTTTATTGTTAAGCGAAAAGTTAATTGGTTATTTGGCGATAATAATTTTGCAAAAGTAGACACTAAAGTCAAATATTACAATTCATTAATTAAACACAAATCTTTTCTGTTAAGGCCATTAAAAGATGTTGAAATGTACTTGCAACATAATAAAGTGACAAATCTCAAAATTGCAATTAGTAATCTCGACAAAGTTGAAATCAAACCTGGACAGACGTTTTCAATCTGGCGCCTTATAGGCAGACCAACAAAATCGAATGGTTATTTAGACGGTCTGACATTGCATAATGGTAAAATTTCCAAAGATACTGGCGGTGGTCTTTGCCAATTGGGTAACTTACTTTATTGGATGGCACTTCATACACCATTGACAATTAAAGAACGCTGGCGACATAGCTATGATGTGTTCCCAGACATTAACAGGACAATTCCTTTTGCTTGCGGGGCAACATTATCTTACAACTATATTGACTTGCAGTTAGAAAATAATACAGACAAATCCTTTCAAATAAATCTTTGGCTTGACATTGAATATTTAAACGGAGAAATTACTTGCGACAAAGACCTAAAAACTAAATATGAGATTTACGAAACAGACCATTTGTTTAAACAACAATGGTGGGGCGGTTACACAAGACACAATAAAATTTGGAAAAAAATCACAACATTAGCTAACAATAACGTAACAGAAGAACTTGTGACAGAAAATAACGCAATAATGATGTATAGTCCAATGCTTGAAAAATGAGAAAAACTAGTTTTCCAAGGTTTGGATATAAGTGGCAGTGCAGCGCTCCGCAAACTCATTAACGTTTTATAAAAAATTGTTATCCGAATCATTAATTGTCGTGATAATTGCCTCCTTCTCCAAGTCTTAAACCTAAAGTATTTAGTTAAAATGACAACCATATCTATAAATAAATGAAACGCATTGGAAAGCCAATTTTAATTTTAAGTATTGTTCTCGGAGTTTTTGGATTATGGTATTGGGCGGATAAAAAGGATTATTTCCAATCTAATTATAAAGAGTTTTCGTTAGAAGAAAAACGGTTTTTTAATATGGCAAGATGTTGACAATGTTGAAAAAATGAAAAAGCGATATGAGTCGAATTTTTCAAGTAAAAATTATTCTTTTCCTAGACAAAAAGTCCATCATATTAAGCTTTTCTTGAATATCCCGCTGATTAGTGCGTTTTCGAGTAGAACTCTAAATAAAAATGAAATAGAAAATTTTCTGCTGTTTTGCAATGACACTGCAAATTTCAGTTGGGGAGAAACAACATGGAACATTTCAGAAAGCGAATACTATTTTAGGTTATATAATCAAGAAAACAAAGTTGTAGGAAAAATATACTTCTGTATGGATAAATGTGGCATGACAAGTTCAATACCATTTTGTCCATCAATGAAATTTGGTGCTTTATCAGAAGTAGGAAGAATAAATATTAAAAGATTCATCGAAAATCAAGACAATTGGGAATAAAAGAAATAAACCCGAACCGCTAACACGAGTTTGATTAAACGCCGACGATCTTTCTTAGAGAAATAATAAATTGAAAGAAAATAAGGTTAACTTCGAAACCATATATTATTCAAAAGAGTCGGGACACGCGTCTGGCACAAAACGTTAACTGCCTGACCCTACAATTGATTAATCCACAATTAATTACGAAATTTGTATTTATGAATATCAAGCAATACATAGAGATTAATTCAGAAAAGCGATTTGGCAAGCCTGTTATTATAGGAACACGCATTTCTGTGGCTGATGTTTTGAAATGGCTAGCAAATGGAATGTCCAGAGAAGAAATTATTTTAGATTTTCCAGAATTAGGTACGGAGCAAATCAATGCATGCTTATTTTTTGCTGCATCCAAAGAAGGACATTTAGGAATAGCATCATGAAACAATTGATAAACAATAAATTATGAAAACTATTATACACAACAAGAATAAACGAACCCTATACTTAGCTATCGGTTTTACTTTAGTTTTTTTCTTGTACATAACATACATTTTAGCTCCTTTTAGTAACTGCTTCAAACTGGATACTGGAGCAAACTCACTAGGTATTTCTTTTTCCTACACTTTAGAAATGGTTCAAAATTTCTTTGAATCAAGAAATCAGGAGCAACTTATTTGTTATAGCGAATTCCTTCAAATTTGGGATGTGATTTTTGCATTTGTTTATACGTTGATGTACACGTCTTGGATTGCCTACTTTTTTAACAACAAGCGTCTATTTTTGAGTATTCCTATTCTTTGTATGGTTGCCGATTGGGCAGAGAATTACGTTGAATTAATTATGCTAGAAACCTATATAAATGCAAATCCAATATCCGAAACATTCGTTTCGTTAGGATCTGGAATCAACTCGTTTAAATGGATAGGATCAAGTATTACTTTTCTGATAATACTCATCGGAATAATCCTTAAATTAAAAACAATTCTAACAAAACCCAAACTGCATTAAGACGACATTTTAGCTGAAAACGTTATGCTCAGAAACTATATAATCGTGCTTTGAGATGATTTGAAGCGACAAAAAAAATAGTTGTAGATTATTTAATAGAATATAAAAATTAGCATGAAACTAGCACTTGTTGCCCTATTGATTTATGTAGTTGTCAACGTATTTGTTACACAACGAATCAACAAATCCATTTATGTAAATGAAGAAATGAAGATACTTCATAAAAGACTCATTTGGGTTCTTCCTTTCCTGGGTCCGGTGCTAATTAAAAACTTTTGGAGGAAACCAAAAACAAAGAATATTCAAACAAATACTAAAACCCACAGAGATAAAAATGCCAAGTATGGTGGTTTTTATGAAAGTGGCATAGGAGTGGAGTAGGGAATAACAAAAACCATTCAAGAGAAAACCCACTTCTCCCAACGCTCTTTTTTTATTTCCCTTTCTTACAAAAAAACAACTATATTTGTTCCGATTTTTGGTGTCGCGCAAGCGAATTAAAAAGGAATTTGGTGTGAATCCAAAACTGTGTCTGCAGCTGTAATCACTGTAAGACCTTTCTCAAAATGTCACTGTTGTTATAAACGATGGGAAGGCGAGATCGGTTGGTGGGAGTCAGAATACTTGCCTCGAATCATTTAATGAAGACTTCAGATTAAAGTCCGATTTAGTGTTCGCATCGTAGCAGCGAGGATTATTTCTTTTACCTGATTTTTTCTTTTTTAGTAACATAATTATTTAAAAAATGAAAAAAAATCTAATTTACAGTATCACAATTTTGTGTGCATCGATTTCTTTTGCACAAGACACAACAACGTTTGAGTCTATTAATTTGAGTCCAGAATCGTATAACAACGGTTCCTCCGGCGCGGGCGGTTTTTCATTCGGAAACGCCAATTTTTCAAACGATTACAATGCGAGTTGGGGTTCCTGGTCGGGCTTCAGTATTTCCAATTCTACGGACAATACAACGCCCGGATATTTAAACGATTTTAGCGCAATCACCGGCGGAGGACACAATTCTGCAACGTATGGCGTATATTATAGTTACGATAATTCCGGCGAAATAACATTCGATGCTCCAGGAGTTTTGTTGGAATCTATGCGCATCACAAATACAACCTTTGCAGCATTATCCATGCAAAATGGTGATTTCATCGGAAAACAGTTTGGTTCAGTAACCAATGCAGCTGGTGAAATAGACGGCACAAATGGCGAGGATTTTCTAAAAATCTGGATCTATGCGTACGACAATTCCAACCAATTGATAGATTCCATGGATTTTTACTTGGCCGACTATCGCTTTAGCGATTCCACCTTGGATTATATCCTAAACGATTGGACGAAAGTGGAACTCTCCCAATTGACAGATCAGCCGGTTTTTAAGTTGACTTTTTCCTTCGAATCGTCTGATATGGGCGAATGGGGGATTAATACACCAACTTATTTTGCAATGGATAATTTAATCTATCAAAAAAATGCTGCACTGGCTGAAAATGAGTTAGTAAACATTACGGTTTTTCCAAATCCAATAGTTGATTATGTGTGCATTCAAGGAGAACCCGGACAAATTTCACTTTTCGACGTGCATGGAACGCAAATCGCTACGCATAAACATTCTAATTTTTCTAAGCTAGATACTTCAAATCTTCCTGCTGGAATCTATTTTCTGGAGTGGAGAAATGAAAATGGTAAGCTGTTGAAAAAAATCATAAAGTAAGGATTTAACCAATTTTCGTAATTCATTTTTCGTTTTTGTGAAAAATATTATATCCTTAATATGTGCGTTAGTTTCGTTTACGGCACTTTCCCAACTTCCAGATTTGGAAGTGCAGGAAGTGCGTGTAAGTGATTCTTCGCGGAGAAATTTGGATAGAGTTTTAACCATTCGTCGGGCTCAAATCTTAGAATTACAGCCGGAAGATGTTGGCCAATTGCTGCAAAAAATGGCGGGAATACAAATCAAATCGTATGGCGGACTTGGCGGGTTAAAAACCATTTCTATCCGCAGCTTGGGCGGGCAGCACACAAGTTGCGTGGTCGATGGATTCTCCATTCTTAACAGCCAAACCGGACAAGTAAATCTTGGTGCGATTCAAGCAGAAAATATTGAAACGATTCAAGCAATTACCGGCGCACAAAAAAATGTGCACATTCCGGTTTCTGCGCATGCTTCTGGAAGTATCTTGTTAATCGAAACCTTCGAAAATTCCTTTTCACCTGAAAAACACCAACTTCGCTTTTCCACTAAATTTGGATCTTTTGGGCAACACGACACCTACCTTTCCTACAAATTTAGGTTGAGAAAACTGTATTTAAGTGTTTTTGGAAAATACCGTTATGCCGACGGAACCTATGCTTTTAGTCTTCAGAACGGACAAAATTCCTACACCGGAACACGTGCAAATAACCGCTACGAGGAAGCTTCTGCTGGCATTTCGCTCGGTGGAAAACTGACAAAAAACGGAACGTTTACGTTTCAATTTCGAAGTGAAACAAGCGACCAAGAATTACCTGGTGCAGTGATTTTATATTCAAATAATTCCTTTCAGACCTTAAAAATACAAACGCATCGTGCACAGACGGCTTATTTGCACCAATTCAAGAAACTAATGTTGCGATTTTATGCCGCAGGAAATTTGGGGGAAATGCTTTACCACGACCCCAATTATTTTAATTCGGCAGGGGAGATTCACGCCAGCTATACAACGAAAAACCTACAGATTGGAACGAATGGAAATTACCGATTAACTGAAAATTTGGATATTTATGGCGGAACAGAACTGCAAATAAGTAGTCTTGAAACAACGGTAAGTGGTATTGGAAAACCAGTAAGATTCGCACATTTTTCGTTACTCGGATTTTCGTATTCCTTTGCGAAATTTCAACTTACAAGCCAGTTGACTTCTCAATTGGTGCAGGATCAAAATAGCTTTGGTTTTCAAAAAAATAGAGCAGCCCTCAATCCATTTATTCAGCTGGAAACGAATGAATTATTCCGAAAAAAACGATTGAAGTTGATTGCTTTTTATCGAAATTCACTGCGGATGCCATCGTTTAACGAATTGTATTATTCTTCCATTGGAAATAATTTTTTGCGACCGGAACAGGCGAATCAATTTTCACTTGGAATACTCATTGCGCCAAAAACCAAAAAGTTTGCTTTACTCGCTAGATCAAATGTGTATTACAACCAAGTTGCAGATAAAATTGTAGCCATTCCAACAAAAAACTTGTTTATTTGGTCGATGCAGAATATTGGAAAGGTTGCGATTTTTGGAGCAGAAGCCTCACTGGATGCAAACTATTCCTTCAACGAAAAATGGAGTTGCGCTACTTTGCTAAATTATACCTTACAGCTTGCGCAGGATATTACGGATCGAAAATCGCCAACGTATGGAGATCAGATCGCCTATATTCCGCAACATGCGTACAACGCAGATTTTTCTGTGAAGCGCAAAAAAATCGGTTTTCGTTGGAGTATGTATGGAAATTCCTTGCGCTATTCCTTAAACGAAAATACGCTTGCAAATCAAGTTGCCGGATTCACACTGCACGATCTTGCCGTTTTTGGTTCGTTTACACTTAAAAATCAAGCGTTTCGATGGCAGTTTTCCTGTAAAAACGCATTTAATTCTTCGTATGCCATTGTTCGGTATTATGTTATGCCCGGAAGAAATTACTTAATTTCCTTGAATTATGCGCTTCATTAGTTATTTCTTTCTCCTTTTCGTGCTTTTTTCGTGTAAAAAAGATGCGCCGGAAGTTGCTGAAATTCCGCACTTGGAAAGTGGCATATTGGTACTTTGTGAAGGATTATTCCAACAAAATAATGCTTCCATTTCATGGATTGATACCAAAACAGATGCGGTGAGTTTAGATTTTTACGAGAATCAAAATGGCCGATTACTTGGCGATACCGGGAATGATATGAAAATCTACGGCGGAAAAATTTACGTCATCGTGAACAATTCCAACACGGTTGAAGTTTTATCGAAGTTCAATGCGAAAAGCATAAAACAAATTTCCATGCAAGAGGAATCTGTTGGAAAGCAGCCGCGTTCCATTGCGTTTTATGGTTCCAACGCATTCATAACGTGCTACGATGGATTTGTAGATGTTTTAGATACTGCAACGCTCACAATTACGAATCGAATTGCAGTTGGTCTCAATCCAGAAGGTTTGGCGGTTTCCAATGGCAAATTATTTGTGGCAAATTCGGGCGGATTAAATTATCCGCAAGTAGATTCGACCGTTTCAGTTATTGATTTAGGTACTTTTCAGGAAATCACAAAAATTACAGTTGGAAAAAATCCAGGCGCTGTGGTTGTCGATGCGCAGGGCGATGTGTATGTTGTAGCGCGCGGAAATTACGGCACAATTCCTTCTAGGATGGTAAAAATCAATCCGCTGACCAACTTGGTTGCAGAAACATTTGCGTTTGATGTTACCGCGATGGAACGAATGAACCAGTATTTTTTGATTTCGTATTATAATTTTTCGACGCAAACCAGTGAAATTAAGCTTTTCAATACGGAGACGGAGCAAATCGAAAACACTGATTTTATTGCCACGACTGGAATTTCCACCTTGTATGGCATTAAATACAACGCGCAAAACAACAAGATTTACTGCCTCGATGCAATGAATTTCACCAATACTGGTTATGTGCGACGATATAGTGCTACTGGTGTTTTCGAAAAGAAATACCACGTTGGATTGAATCCTTCCAAATTACTGTTTTATGAATAAATTGATCGTATTTTTCACCTTAGTAGCTTCGTTTTCCTTTGGACAAAGTTTTGCGCCTGCAGCCGGACAAATTGGATCAACCGCCATCCACAAAGATTCTTCGGTAATTGTTAATTGGGCAAATGGAATTGTGGTGAGTCGCGGCTTTTTGAACAGCGCAAATCCCTTGCTTGGTAATGCATCATTTGGTTTGGATAATTTCGGTTTAGGAATTGCCGAGGCGGATGGAATAACCGTAGTTTCGTTGGGCGATGGCGGAAGTGCAACACTGACTTTTCCCAGACCAATACGCAATGAAGCGGGTCCGGATTTTGCCGTTTTTGAAAATGGTTTTGCAGATAATTACATGGAATTTGCGCATGTGGAAGTTAGCTCCGATGGAATTAATTTCGTTCGTTTTCCATCCGTGAGTGAAACGCCATTGCTGCCGCAGTTGGATAATTTCAGTTACGGCGATTGCAGATACGTGTATAATTTAGCAGGGAAATACCGCCAGGGATTTGGAACACCATTTGATTTGCAGGAATTGGAAAACGCTCCGAATTTGAATGTGAGTTTTATTACGCACGTGCGATTAATTGATGTGGTAGGTTCCACAGATCCTGCTTTTGGAACGAGTGACGCTTTCGGAAATCTAATCAACGATTCCTATCCAACGGAATTTCCGGCTGGAGGTTTTGATTTAGATGCGATTGCTGTTTTACACGAATTGCCGCTGGAAATCGATCCTGAATTAGGGATGCAATCTTTGCAGATGCACGTTTTCCCAAATCCAACAACCGGAGAAATTACCATTCAAAGTAAATCAGGAGGTAAAATCAGCTTGTACAATGTGCTTGGTCAGAAGTTATTCGAAGATGAAATAGCGACAACGTTGACGCTGGATTTGCGAACTTATTCGGCTTCAGTGCTTCTTTTGGTGGTGGAATTAGATGGAATGAGTTACACCGAGCGCATTTTTGTTCATTAGAAAATATTAACAATAAATACTTCTTCCCGTAGCACAATTTTCTTCCAAAGGTTTTACATTTGAAGGTGCTAAAAAAATCAATACTTTTTATCTTTCTTGCAAGCCTTTTTGCAGGGTTCGGCTATTCTCAAAATGCTGTAGTTCCCTTTTTGGGTAAAACGGAAAAAAAGCAGCAGGTTATCTTTCAGCAAAACGATTTTCACCAATTTGGTTTGGACAGGTTTCAGTATCCGGAATGGGCAAAACACTACGATTCACTCGACTCTGATTATTTACCAAATTATTTAATTCCCTATAAATCTGTTGGATTTGACATTCCAGATGGGGTAGATGCGGTAATTCGCAACGTTCGAAATTTTAAATCCGACAGCTTGGTTTTCAAAATTGCGGACAACAACCAACGGATTCGATTTATCCAGAAAAACGATAGTGTTGTGCGTTTGATTTTACCCAAAAAACAAGCGGATTACACCATTAATTCCTTTTACCGAGGCCGGAAAATTGGCGCACTCCATGTTTTGGTCTTTGAACTGAAAACGCAAAAGGTAATTATTGTTCCATTGGTGAAAACTGCCTTCAACAAAGATAGTTTGGAAACAAAGATCAATTTGATCTATAGTCAGGCAAATGTTGCGTTGGATTTCTCGTATTTACCAAAATTCTCCACCAAACAGTTCACTAATCAGACACTTTTCGACAATCCTAGTCCTTCAAATGATCGGTATACCAATCAAATGCGGGCTTTTCGAAATAGTTATTTTGAAGAAAACCCAAACGCAGACAGGCGTGCATTTTATGTTTTTATTATCGCTGGTTTTGTGGATCCAGAAGCAACAGGCTATATGGCTAGAAATAAAGCTATTGCATTTGTGAAAACGAATTCAGAGGAAAAATTAGCGGTTTCTATTGCACGTGAATTGGGATTTGGAATTGGGATTCTGGAAGATAGCTGGCGCAATAATGGTCCCGCAGCCGGAAGCACAACGAATTTAATGGATCAAGGTTTTGGTGTGGATTTGACTGCGGATCAATGGGTGAAATTGCGCCACAGTAGTTCCAGTTTTTCCTTTTACGACAGCGACGAAGATGTGCGCACCAACAACGGATTAGTTGCCTATTATTTTTGGAAAGAGGGAAAGGATGGAACGATTCAACTGGAAGAAAATGACGTGCTAAAATCGATATTCCGTCCGTACAAAAAGAATTATATTTCCTACCATTTAGATATTCGCGATTTCTTCTACCAAACGATTTTTACCATCGGAAACTATCTGATTAATTTGTGGCATTTAGCCATTTTTGTAGTACTCTTCTCAAGTGCTTTTCTTTTACGAAGACGCTTCCACCGTTATTTAACCCTGAAATTAAAACGCCCACGACTCATCAAATTCTTTACTAGAATTGTGCTGTTTGGCTTTACGTGTTTCGTATACTGGTGGAGTTTTTTACTTATCAATAGAGGGTACGAGAATTTCGAAATAACTGCTGGGATTGTAAAGGAACTAAAAGGAAAAACAAAAGATCAAGTTTCAGAATCCTTGCAGTTTAATCAAAAAATGAAACGACAAAACGATGGTACGCTGCGTTCCGAATTGCTGATTCAGCGCAATGGAAACTGGTTCGTGAAGAAACGCAAAAAGGTACTTTATTTTACCGTGAAGCAAGATGAAAACAATCAATTCTATAACTTAAAGTATCACAAAGACAGCGATAGCTTGATTTTGAAAAAAGATTCCGTGTCGTTAAAAGCTGAAAGTCATTACATTATCATTAGTTTTTTGGATAAAAAGGGTACGCTTTTAAATCAAAAAGTGTTCAACCATTTGGGCAATGATTTAACTAAAAAACGATTGGTTTCCAATCCTGCAAAACGTATTTTACTCTTTGTAAACGGCTATCGTCCAACTTCCATCGGACACTCCTTTGAAGAGAATTTTAAGGAAATTCAATCGCGTGGGTTGGAATTTCCTTCCACCAGTAATTTAATCTATTCGTTTGATCGATACGATTATTGGCGGCCATGGAATGAATTGGATCTAAAGTTCCAAAAGCGAATTAATCCTAGTGAAACATTTTATGCCGATGGACATTTTTCCGTTTCCACTTCTAATCACCGTAGTCTTGTAAATTTCACTACGGTTTCCGCAATGTATCCAAAACGTTGTTTGAACAGAAAAAAACACAGTTGTTACACGGTAAAAAAGGATCGTTCTTGGCTTTTCGGTGATAAAGTTGTCCAAACGTACGATTTGCATCGGATGAAACCGAATAAAAAAGGATTCAAAAAACGCTTTGAAAATGGAAGAATTGCTGGTCGGAATCTACTACAAATCTTTAACGAATTACCAAATAAGTCAAAAAATGACACGTTATATATCGTTGCGCATAGCATGGGTTACGCGTATTCACTAGGAATTATTGAGGAGTTGCGCAGTAGAATTCATTTTGGTGGTTTTTATATTATTGCGCCTGAAAATGCAAGTGCTGGAAATGTGCGGTTGAAGGAATGGAAGGAAGTTTGGCAATACGGCAGTAATTTCAATCGGGGCAGGGCAGATGCACCATGTTTGCTGGATGGCGTTGCGCCGCAAGTAAAAGTTGGCGGAATCACACAAAAACAGCGCGCATATATTCCGTTAAATTTATACCAGCAAAAAGGATTTTTCGATTCCCATTTCGTTGGCTATTATACGTGGATCTTTGATTTGGAAAAGAATAATGCTGGATTCATTCCGCAACGCTAAAAAAATAGCTAGAAAGTAGATTTATTTAACCCAATTTATTGGATTGTGAGCTGGTATTTTGAAAGTAATCCGGGGATGCCGCTCAATGAAAATTTCGCTTTTTTTACCCGGTTTTCCTCTGGATCAATTAAATAGCCGAAAGCGCTTCGCAAATCTGCTTTTTCCAAATTTGTTTGATAAAAAACAGCAAGCGCAAGATTACAATCGTCAAAAAATGCAGCGGTAAGATCTGCTTGCGTAAAGTCAACCTCTTCCAAATTGCAATTCGTGAATCGGGTGTTCTTTAATTTTAAATTAAAAAATGAACTCAAATTTAACTGGCAATTTTCGAATGAAATAGAAAGTAAAAAGGCATTGCAATTTTCATAGTGTACGCCTAAAATTTTACAATCCGTAAAATGTACCTCTTTCAAAGACGAATTGGTAAGCGCCGCCATGCTTAAGTCGCACGCTTCAAATCTGCAATTGGAAAACACGCGATTCGATGCATCCACTTGAGAAAAAATACAATTATAGAACGTACAATTTTCGTATTCTCCTTTTTCTAAGGGTTTTACGCGGAAATCAACGCCACTAAATTCCGTATCTTCAATAAATTCTTTTGCCATATTTTTTTAGCACTAAAAAATGTATTTCAAGAAATTGAAAATAGATTAAAGTAAACTGTCAATGATTTTATCCATGGAATATCCTTCTGCTTCCGCACGGTAGTTTCTGACCAAACGGTGGCGTAAAATAGGTTTTGCAACTGCTTTTACATCTTCAATATCCGGAGAGAATTTTCCATTCAACGCGGCATGGCATTTAGCACCGATTATTAAGTATTGTGATGCCCGTGGTCCTGCTCCCCAAGAAATGAAATCCTTCGTTAATTGCGGCGCCAAATCAGAACTAAATCGGGTTTTCCCAACTAATTTCACTGCGTACTCCATCACATTATCTGCAACTGGAATGCGACGTATCAAATCTTGGTACTGCATGATTTGCTCACCATCTAATACTTTATTCAATTGAATTTCTACATCAGAAGTTGTCGCTTTAACAATCGCTAATTCCTCCACATAAGATGGATAATCAAGCCAAATATTAAACATGAAACGGTCTAATTGCGCTTCTGGCAAAGGATACGTTCCTTCTTGTTCGATTGGATTTTGAGTAGCCAAAACAAAAAACGGAGCCGGTAATTTGTAATTTACACCACCAGTTGTAACGGAGCGCTCTTGCATTGCTTCCAATAGCGCGGATTGCGTTTTTGGTGGCGTTCTGTTTATTTCATCTGCTAAAACGATGTTTGAAAATAGGGGACCTTTGATAAATTTAAAATTTCTGTTTTCATCTAATATTTCCGATCCAATGATGTCGGAAGGCATTAAGTCGGGCGTAAATTGAATGCGGTTGAAACGCAATCCCAAGGTTTGTGCAATCGTATTTACCAATAATGTTTTTGCTAATCCAGGCACACCAACCAGTAAGCAATGTCCGCGTGAAAAAATGGAAATCAGTACCTGATCTACCACTTCATCCTGACCAACGATTACTTTGTGAATTTCATTTTTCAGTTCTTTGTAATGCTCTACGAGTTGATTTATTGCTGCAGTATCTGACATGGTGATTTGCTTGTGTGTTATTTTTTTTTAATGTTTTCTAAAGATAAAAATCTATTTTGAAACCCACTTATTTTTGAAGTTACAATTTTTAAAAGAATCGTCGATTCTAATATACGCATTTCCAATTTTTGATTGCGTCCATTTGGCGATAGTGCGCTGTTTCTTATCGTTTTCAGCTGCTCGTTTGATTAAAGCGTAATCGTCTTTCAAATTTGCGCGGTGTGGTTCTGTTCGATCCATTAAACGCACAATTCGAACTCCTTGCTGGCGGTCATAAATATTAACATACAAATTGGGCTGCGTTACATCGCCTTTCTCCAAGTTGTCTGTAAGCAAGAAAATTTGCTGATCGACTTGGTTCAAGTCTTCCATATCCCACGTTTGTTCGCCGGTAATTGGATTTGTAATAATTCCCTTGTTTTGTTTCGTCATTTCGTCGTTTGAATAGCGCACAACTGCTTCGTCCCACGTAATTTTCTTCGTTGATAATAATTTATAACACGAATCCATTTTAATCGCTGCTTTTTCCAAAGCTGTGCTGCTGTATTCTGGAACAATTAAAATATGCTGACACCAATAATCATCGCCTTTTCGGTCTAATAATTTCACAATGTGGTAACCATAAGTTGTTTCAAAAACTTCTGAAACGCCACCAACATCCAATGAGAAAAGTGCGGCTTCAAAAGAAGGAACCATCATTCCGCGTGTAGCTTCGATTTTTCCGCCTTGTGAGGCACTTCCCGGATCCATCGAGTGAATTCTTGCCTGCGTATCAAAACTTTTACCTGTCGTAATTCCATTTCGAATATCGGTAAGCTTTTCGTACGCCAATTTTTTGTCTTCTTTGGTTACGGCAGGATAAAGCACAATTTGCTGAAAACTTAACTGGGAATTAATTAGTGGAATAGAATCGATTGGAATTTTTGCGTAAAATTCTTGCACTTCCTTTGGCGTAACGGTAATATCTAGCGTGATGTTTCGTTCCATTTCTTCCGCCAACAAGCGATCTAGAATAATTGGGCGGAATTCCTCCTTAATTTCAGTCGCCGTTTTTCCGTAAAAAGCCTCCATTTTTGCACGACCACCAATTTGTTCTTCGATGACACGCAACCTGTTTTCCATTTCGGCATCTACCTGCTGATCGGTAATCACAAGGCTGTCTAATTTTGCCTGGTTAATAAGCAATTCCTGGAACATAAGTTCCTCCAAGATTTCGCAGTCCATTTGCGGCGTAATTTCCACCTTTGCTTGAATTGCCTGTAGTTTTTGCGCTTGGATTTCGGATAATAAAATGATGTTATCTCCAACTTGTGCAGCAATTTTATCTACAACAGAATTTGCAGGTTGTGCGAATGAATAGGTGCTACTGAATACTGCGATACTACAAATTAATTTTAATGTCATGTTTTTCTTATGTGTTTTGAATCCGTTGTATTTCGTTTTCAGTTTTTAAATTGTGGAATGTAAAATTCTCCGCATAAAGTTTAGCATAAGAATTCACTTTTGAAAAGTCTTTATCATTTTTTAACACGCTGCTTATTTGAATATCTATTGCAATCTTCAAACTACAAGGAGATTTAGAATATATTCCGCAAGCCATTTCTTCCTGAAGAGGAGATGCATTTCCCAATTGTTTCATCCAAAGGTTGGATTGGCTTTGTTGTGCAATGTCGACTTTAGTAAACACGACATTCAAACCATCGCAAGACGCGAAAAGCATAAAACAAAACAGGCTGACCATGATGCCAGCCTGCTTGCAGAAATATGTTAGATTATTGTCCAATTGCGTAAAGAACGGATTCGTAAATTTTTACGGTATGTTTTTTATTTAATTCTTGCAACCAAACCATCTCCAGGTAATTTTGGTAATCCGAAGTCACAGCGCCTTTTGCCTCCGTGAACATTTTTGTTGTTGGTTCGATTATGTCATTTACTTTCAGAACAATAAATTTACCTTCAAATTCATAGGATTTATTGACCCCTTTTGTAAGTTTTCGATCTTTCAAAAATGCAGTTTGTTCTAGGTCAAATTTATTTGTTCGAACGCGCAGGTTTAATTCACTGTCTTTGTTAATTACATCCAATACATGCTTGGAATTGATCGTATCTACTAAAATCATCTTTGCAACTTGATCTGCAATTTTTTGTGTTGCACATTCGTATACCAATGCATCCACACGCTTGCCCCATACATATTTCGCACGGTTTTGTTCAAAGTAATTTTTCAATCCAACAGTGTCTTTCATTGCTTTGTTCCACACTTTATCGGTCATTATTTCATACAATAAAATTCCGTCGTGGTATTCCGTTGTCAGCGCTTTGAATTCAGGGTATTTTGAAGCCAATTTAGTTTCTTCGTATGCTAATATTGCTTCTTTTTCCCAATTTGCATATTGCGATTTAACAACTTCCTTGGATTTGTCTTTTCGGGCTGCACGGAAGTTTTTCTCGAGGTATGCTGCAAAATCTTTCTGTCCGAAATTCTTACCATCTAATACAAATAACGTTTTGTTGGATTTTAAATCTCCAGCTTTCCATTTACCTTCGAAATAGGTTGTGTCGAGATTTTTTTCAAACCAAACCAAACCTTTTGCTGCTGTATTCTTGTACTGGTAATTGTTTTTTACTTTTTGCACAAATGAATCCTGTGTTTTTTTGGAACGTTCGTCTTTGTTCACTTTCCCTTGCAGTTCTTTTTTCAATTCCTCAAATGGTTTCACATCTTTCCATTCCAAACGTTTGATGATATGGTAGCCGAAATCCGTTTTCACCGGCTTACTATATTCTCCGTTTGTTTTTAGTCCAAATGCCACATCTTCAAATGCAGGAACCATTCTTGTAGTTGTTCCAGTTCCAAACATTGGTAATTCACCGGCTTTTTGGTTGGAGCTAGGATCGTCCGAAAAGTCTTTTGCTAGATCTTCAAATTTTTCACCAGCCTGTAATTTAGCATAAATTTCGTTGATTTTCTTTTCTGCATTTTTTGCATCTTCTTCCGTTCCAGTTTTCGGAACAGCAACCATGATGTGCGCAACTTTAATCGTTCCACGAGCCGGACGTTTGTCTGTTACTTTCACAATATGGTAACCAAAACGCGTTCTAAATGGCGCAGAAACTTCGCCAACTGCTGTTGTGTATGCCTTTTCTTCGAAAGGATAAACCATTTGAAAAGCATTGAAATAACCTAAATCGCCGCCATTATTTAAAGCAGATGGGTCATCCGATCCATTTTTTGATTTGGCAACCGAAGCAAAATCTTCTCCATTTTCAACTCTTTTTTTCAAGGCCATGATTCTATTCCATGCAGCAAGTGTATCTGCTGGAGTAGCATTTTGCTCTAAACGAACAAGAATATGCGAAGCGCGAACTTCCGTTTTTGTGCGGTCGTATGCTTCTTTCACCAATGCTTCGTTTTTTGCAGCGTCCACAAGGTAAGGAAGCGCCAATTGTTTTTGGTATCCTTCCAGTTCTTTTTTCAATTTCGGAATTGTATCGTACTTAAGTGCTTCCGCTTCTGCAACTTTTAATTTGAATTTTTTGAAAAGCTCCATGTACTCGTCCAATGCTGCTTTATCGTACTTAGGTGTTGGATTGTTTTTGAGGTAAATTTGTAAAAACTCAGATTTTGTAACTGGTTTTCCGTCAATTTCCATTAAAATCGGATCTTGTTGCGCTTTAATTCCAAAAACGAATAGAATTCCAAAAACAACTAATAACTGCTTTTTCATAGGGGCTATTTTTATTTTAAGTTTTAAATTTAATTTTATTTGAGGGCTAAATATAACTATTTTAACGATTATTTAATGCTGTAATTTGGAGCTTCTCGCGTAATTGTGACATCGTGTGGGTGCGATTCTCTAACACCAGCGGAAGTAATGCGCACAAATGTCGCTCCTTTTAAAGTTGCAATGGTTGGCGCACCACAATATCCCATTCCTGCGCGCAGTCCACCCATAATTTGATACATTACTTCAATCAGGTTTCCTTTGTATGGAACGCGACCAGAAATTCCTTCTGGGACCAATTTTTTCACATCGTCTTCTGCATCTTGGAAATAACGGTCTTTAGATCCTTTTTGCATCGCTTCCAAAGAACCCATTCCACGGTAAGATTTGAATTTTCTTCCTTCGTAAATTATCGTTTCTCCTGGTGATTCTTCCACACCGGCAAACATGGAACCAACCATTACCGTATCTGCTCCGGCAGCAATT
>JBEDAD010000244.1:0-3930 GCA_041177985.1 Bacteroidota bacterium
TTGCATTTAACAAACCGATAGGAATTGTTTGTACAACCGATACAAGCGTTGAAAAAGATAATATTATTGATTACATCAACTATCCAAAACGAATTTTCCCGATTGGTAGATTGGACAAAGCTAGCGAAGGATTAATCTTTCTAACGAACGATGGCGATATTGTAAATAAAATTTTGCGTGCACGCAACAACCATGAAAAAGAATATTTGGTAACCGTCGATCATGAAATCACGAAAGAATTTATCCATAGAATGGCGGACGGAATTCCAATTTTGGAAACTGTAACACGGGAATGTTATGTGGAACAAATCAGTAAATACACATTTAAAATAATTTTAACACAAGGATTGAACCGTCAAATTAGAAGAATGTGCGAGTTTTTGGATTATACTGTATTAAAGCTTAAACGTATTCGCATCATGACGATAAAACTCGACTTACCGGTTGGACATTGGCGGGAATTGAAGGAGGAAGAAATGGAAGCAATTCACCAACTAATCGCTACCTCTTCCAAAACGCACAGCGACGATTCGGAAGAATAATAGCATTGAATTCAGCGTTTTCCATTCGCCAAAGTAAAAATTATACGTTTAAAACATGCCATTAAAAAAAGATCATCCGAAAGAAAAAACAAGATTGCATCCGCGCAACAAACACCGCGAACGCTATGATTTTCCAGTTTTGATGGAGGCTTGTCCAGAATTGGCACCTTTTGTCAGTTTGAATCGCTTCGGAGATGTTTCCATTGACTTTTTTGATCCTATAGCTGTAAAAATGCTAAATAAGGCACTTTTAAAATTCTATTACGATATTAAAAATTGGACGATTCCAGCAGATTATTTGTGTCCGCCAATTCCGGGAAGAGCAGATTATTTGCACCATATCGCGGATTTATTGTGCACGAAAAACTTCGGAAAAATTCCCGTTGGAAAAGAAATTTCCGTCTTGGATATTGGAATTGGAGCAAATGGTGTGTATCCATTAATTGGCACAAATGTTTACGACTGGTCATTTGTCGGTTCAGATATTGATCCAATTGCCATGGAATCTGTTCGAGGAATCCTGAAATCCAACGCGCATCTGATCGATTGTATCGAACTGCGTTTTCAGGAAAATCCAAGTAATATTTTTCGTGGCATAATTCAAAAGGAAGAACTTTTTGATTTAACCATCTGCAACCCACCCTTTCATGCATCGCAACAAATTGCAGAAGCAGGAAGCCGGCGGAAAATTGCAAATTTAACCGGTAAAAGAAAGGAAGTTCCAACGCTTAATTTTGGTGGACAACACAACGAACTGTGGTGCGAAGGAGGTGAAATTGCTTTTGTAAGTAACATTGCCAGACAAAGCAAGGAATTCGCTAATGCCTGTTTTTGGTTTTCCACCTTACTTTCCAAAGAGTCGAATATTAAAGCGTTGAATGCAATTTTAGAACGGCTTGGAGCAACAGAAATCAAAGTCATTCCAATGGGACAGGGCACAAAATCAAGTCGTATTGTTGTGTGGACATTTCTAACAACAGAAGCACAAAAAGACTGGGTAAAAAACAGGTGGCGAAAAGGAAATTAAGCTTCTATTGAAAATTGCAGCATAAAAATACCACCTACGCAAATGGTTACTTCAAAAAACTAATCTTACTGCCTTGTAAGTTTTCCTTCTTTCCAATCCTGAATCAATTTAGCCCAGGAATACGGATTTAACAAGTTATTTACTGGTAATTGTCCGTTCGTGTACAATTTCGTATACCGATCATTGGCAGCGTATCCATAGGCCAAAGAAGCATCATTTTCCAATCGGGCAGCAACGAAAGCAAGATTATCGCCTGAAAGTTCCCTTTGAGCGCGACGAATAGCGTCATCATAGGGTTTCATCTCCACAAATGCGCGCGCAAAATCTTCTCGGGAAGGCCAAGGATAAACCGTGATTTCCGGTAAATTCAACGTGTCTTTTTGTAAAATATGAATAATGGAATAACGCCTTTCTTTCAATGTATCTGGGACAATAAACGTAGATGTTTTGTAACTAAACGATGAAAATAACAAGGTATCACCCGGATACGCTACAAAGGAAAAAAAACCGTAATAATCTGCAATTACACCTCTTCGTTGCGTTTTGTCGTATACTGTCGTGTAGGGCATTGGCGTAAGTTCTTCTTCTGAAACGACAACGCCAGATAATTGAACCAAACGAGAAGAATCCATGACGGAAATCGGTTGCTTTTGTGCAGAGAGATTCCCACTTAAAAGCAATAAAAATAAAAATGCACAACTAAAAATACCTTTCATATACGTGAATGTTAAACAAGGTTAATCTTTTATGGCGAAGCAGCAAAAACATTTTGAAAAAATTAACAAATTAGCAGGAATAAAACCAAAAGTTGGGTGGCACCTGTGAAAACATAGTAATATACGAAATATTCTCGTAATTTAATGTTACTTTTGCAAGAATTTATTTAAAAAATAGGTTCACATGTCACTTACAAACATCACCCAAATAAAAGAAGGATTAACGTTCGATGATGTACTTCTTGTCCCAGGATATTCAGAAGTATTACCCAAAGATGTTCAATTAAAAAGTCGTCTCACACGAAATATAGAGGTAAATACGCCTATTATGTCCGCAGCGATGGACACCGTTACAGAAGCAAAATTAGCAATTGCAATCGCTCAACAAGGCGGAATTGGTGTGATTCACAAAAACATGACTATTGCAGAACAAGCACTGGAAGTTCGTAAAGTAAAACGATCTGAAAGTGGAATGATTCTAGATCCTGTTACCCTTTCTGAAAATGGACTTGTGAAAGATGCCTTGCAATTAATGAAAGAAAATGGCATTGGCGGCATTCCAGTTATCGACGAAAACCGTATGCTAATGGGAATTGTAACCAATAGAGATTTGCGTTTTGAGAAAAACATGAATCGCCCAATTCGCGAGGTAATGACTACAGAAAACGTTATTACCACCATCGATGGAACAGACCTTTCCAAAGCGGAAGATATTCTACAACAGAAAAAAATTGAAAAATTACCAGTTGTAGATGCCCAAAACAAATTAATTGGTTTGATTACCTACCGCGATATCATTAAGGTTAAAACGCATCCAAATTCGTGTAAAGATTCCTACGGTCGTTTGCGTGTTGCCGCTGCAGTTGGTGTAACTTCGGATACTTTAGAACGTGTAAATGCCTTGGTAGAAGCTGGCGTGGATGCAATTGTAATCGATACTGCACATGGCCACACAAAAGGCGTTGTAGAAAAATTAAAAGAAGTAAAATCAAAGCATCCTAAACTGGATGTAATTGTAGGAAATATTGCTACGGCGGAAGCAGCGAAATATTTAGCGGAAGCTGGAGCAGACGCTGTGAAAGTTGGAATTGGGCCAGGATCTATTTGTACAACGCGCATCATTGCTGGTGTCGGTGTTCCGCAACTTACAGCCATAAACGATGTTGCACAAGCGTTAGAAGGAACTGGTGTTCCTGTTATCGCAGATGGTGGAATTCGCTACACTGGAGATATTGTGAAGGCAATTGCTGCCGGAGCAGATACGGTAATGGTTGGTTCCATGTTTGCCGGTGTGGAAGAATCACCAGGAGAAACGATAATTTACGAAGGAAGAAAATTCAAATCTTACCGTGGAATGGGTTCATTGGAAGCGATGCAAAAAGGATCTAAAGACCGCTATTTCCAAGATGCAGAAGACGATGTGAAAAAATTGGTTCCAGAAGGAATTTCTGGTCGCGTTCCATATAAAGGAAACCTGATTGAAGTAATGTATCAAATTATGGGAGGACTGCGGGCTGGAATGGGATATTGTGGCTCGCCAACCATTGCAACGTTAAAAGGAGCGACATTTGTGCGCATTACTTCCGCTGGTGTTAGAGAATCGCACCCACACGATGTCACAATTACGCGAGAAGCTCCAAATTAC
>JBEDAD010000245.1:0-9025 GCA_041177985.1 Bacteroidota bacterium
CTCGCTTACCTTGCGGATAGTTGGGTAAATTGGTGTCCTGCACTCGGAACGGTTTTGGCGAATGATGAGGTTGTAAATGGCGTTTCTGAGCGCGGTGGTCATCCAGTTGTTCAAAAATTAATGCGCCAGTGGTCGATGCGAATTAAAGCATACGCAGAGCGCTTATTATCTGGATTAGAAGGAATTGATTGGACGGATTCCATTAAAGATCAACAACGCAATTGGATTGGAAAATCTGTCGGCTGTAGCCTTCAATTCGGAATTCGGAATTCAACGTTACAGATTGAAGTGTTTACAACGCGACCAGATACTATTTTTGGAGTTTCTTTTATGGTATTAGCGCCAGAACATCCTTTGGTGGATGAAATAACAACTGAAGAATATGCTGATGCTGTTGGAAAGTATAAAAAAGATGCTTCCGTAAAATCGGAACGCGACCGCCAAGCAGATGTAAAAAATATTACCGGACAATTTACCGGCGCGTTTGCAATTCATCCTTTTAATGGTGAAAAAATTCAAATTTGGATTGGTGATTATGTGTTAGCTTCCTACGGAACGGGAGCTGTAATGGCGGTTCCTTGCGGAGATCAGCGCGATTTTGATTTCGCAAAACATTTCAACCTGGAAATCAAAAATATTTTTCAAGATATTTCTATTTCTGAAGCAGCTTACACAGAAAAAGATGCCGTTATAGCAAATTCTGATTTTCTGAATGGTTTGGAAGCCAAAATGGCAATTAAAAAAGCCATTGCCGCAATTGAAGCACAAGGTATTGGAAAAGGAAAAATAAATTACCGCTTGCGGGATGCCGTTTTTAGCCGCCAAAGATATTGGGGAGAACCTTTCCCGGTTTACTATAAAAATGAAATTCCATATTTGATTGACGATGCTCATTTGCCAATCGAATTGCCGGAAGTAGATAAATATTTACCAACGGAAGATGGCGAACCGCCATTGGCAAGAGCAGAAAAATCGGCGTGGAATTATTCCGAAGGCGACCGAATGGAATTCAATACGATGCCTGGATGGGCAGGAAGTTCCTGGTATTTCCTTCGGTATATGGATGCTAAAAATGAGCAGCAATTTGTTTCTCGGGAGAAAGCAGATTACTGGAAACAAGTGGATTTGTACATTGGCGGATCGGAACATGCAACCGGACACTTGCTGTATTCCCGTTTTTGGACAAAATTTTTGTTCGACCAAGGATATATCGGTTTTGATGAACCATTTGCCAAAATGATTAACCAAGGAATGATCCTAGGAAGAAGTAGTTTTGTGTACCGATTGAAGTTTAAGTACGATGGCATAGAGAATTTTGCTTTTGTTTCAAAAAATTCTTTGGATTCAAAGGAATTTATAGTTGAATTAACAAAACGATATCCAAATGCATCCTTAGCATTTAATTTAGGAGATGTTACAGCTTTGCACGTTGACATTTCCATAGTAGATAACGATAAATTAGATATTGAAGGATTTAAATCCTGGCGTGCGGAATTTGCAAATGCAGATTTTATTCTCGAAGAAGACGGAACCTATATTTGCGGTTCCGAAGTCGAAAAAATGTCCAAATCCAAATTCAACGTGCAAACACCGGATGAATTGGTAGAAAAATTTGGTGCGGATACCTTGCGCATGTATGAAATGTTCTTAGGACCTTTGGAACAAAGTAAACCGTGGGATACAAAAGGAATCAATGGCGTACATAATTTCTTGCGTAAATTGTGGCGCTTGTTTCAAATAGACGATGCTGGAAATGCGCACGTTTCAGCAGAAGCGGCTGCGCCCGAAGCATTAAAAACACTGCACCGCACGATCAAAAAAATGACGGACGATTTAGACCGTTTTTCCTTTAATACAGGCGTTTCCAACTTTATGATTTGTGTGAATGAATTGACGGAACAAAAATGTAACAATCGTACAGTTTTACAAGAACTCATTACCATGCTCTCTCCGTATGCGCCACATATTTGCGAAGAATTATGGGTGAAATTAGGCAATACCGCAGGTGAAATTAACTACGCTTCATTCCCAAAATTCAATGAACTATATTTGGTGGAAGCTGCTTATTCGTACCCGGTTTCTTTTAATGGTAAAATGCGACTTAAAATTGAATTGCCAACAAATTTATCCGCAAAAGAAGTAGAAGAAGCGGTTCTTTCCAATACTGAAGCACAAAAATGGTTGGAAGGGAAAATGCCGAAGAAGGTAATCGTTGTTCCTGGGAAAATCGTGAATATCGTTTTATAATCTGGTCTTCTCTTTTTTGTTTCAGTGAAATTCACTTTAATTGGAAAACTTCCAGTTGTTTAAATTCTATTGGATTAAAACCAGAATAGAGCAATCGAAATTCGACATGTTGCTCTAAGTTTTCAACGGTAAAAGTACACGTAACGTATGGTTTTCCCTGAACTAATTCTGCATGTCCTATATCCTTTTGAAACAAGGATTTTTGCCCAAATTCGGACGAAATATCTATCGTTAATGGTTTGCTGTCGTTTGGTAATCCGGAGCTGGAGCAGAAGAATCGAACGCGGTATGTTCCCGGAACCAAAGAAATATCCGGACCATAAACTAGGTGTTTATTCAGGTGATTTTTGTCTTCCGGATTGACTTTCAGCGAAGAAGAAGTTTTATCTAGAACCGTAGAATCAAATTTCAAATCGTCTAGGGTATAAATTTTGTTTAGTTTCTTTGGTTTATACGCGCATAGATTTGAGCCACCCAGAAAAAATTCATCCGAATATTTATAGAGCATTACGCCAAATTGTTGAATGCTATCCGGAAATTCATTGAACCACATATCTTTACTTAAATAGATTTTCGGCTGTCTAAAAACTTCTGAAATTCTATCCGTGTTTTTAATGTCTTCGCCTTCGTGTGGCGTACTTTTAATGTTTTCTGGGTTGGCAATGGAACAGCGGTAAGCGTCCCAATAATCACCAATAATTCCAATTTCCCCCAATTTATTTAGTTCTAAAATGGTAGAGCGTAAAGGTGTATACTTCCAATTGTGCGCGCTTAAGGAAGTGTAGATTGGCGTTATTCCGAGAATTAAAGCGCAGGAAACACAAATGGCTTTTAAGGGTTTCCCCATTTTCTCAACAAAAGAATCCAGCAGAAGCAATACCAAAAGTAAACCTGAGATATACGGCGCAACAAAATACCACCTTCCCATATTATTTAAAAGTACCCAGTGTGCCAGAAAAATGATGGCAAGAACTGCCAAAAAATCGCTTAGGAAAAATACTATCCATGGATTTTTAAATGAAAAAACCGATTTGCGAGACAGTACAAGGATTATCAAAAGTGTAATTAAAACCACAAGAATCAACCACGCACCAATCGAAATCAGGAAATTATCGTCTTGAAAAGACAAAACATTCAAGCTATCCGAGATTACTATTCCAATGCTTTTACCAATTTGTTCCGTTGAATTGAACTTTTGAAAATTTTCCGCTACACCTGTAGCGTAGGTTTTTAACTTCAAAATAAGAAAAATTATTGCTGCCATTCCTAAAGTGGAATAAAGGATAAAAAGCTTTTTTGGGAATTGTTTAATTTTTTGATGTTTAGCATAAAATAACAGCGTAAAAACCAATAGTAGAACCGTAAAAAACGCCAGATCAGAAGTCCAAATTGCCAATCCCCAGAGACCAATCGAAACCAAAAGATGGAAATGTTTTGAAAAATGCGTCAAGTCTTTTTTATGCAATAGTCGATCTAAAAAATAAATAGAAATGCCAATCAAACTATAGCTCATTCCAATTGGAAAAGAGAGAATATTAATGAATCTTTCGTACGGAAAAAACCAAAGTACAGCAAAGATTAGTATGGTAAATGGCTGTTTGAACAATTTAGAGAAACCAATGAATCCAAGTGTTAAAAGCAGGTAATTACTTAGCGAAACAGAAAGAATTGGACTGAGATGTAAGACATTTATAAAAAATTGACTGATTAACGGAATAATTGTTCCTCCTCTATCTTGTCCCCAACAATAGAAATCCGGGGGAATTTGGTAATCAAATGCCATCAATACATTTAACGCATCATCGGAAGTAACAAGTGGATTAAATGCTAAAGAATATAAAAAAAAGGAGGAGAGAATAATAAATGCTACCAAAGAATTCCGCACAATTAAACGAGTTTTAATTTCGATAAATGTAGTATTTTAAAATAACTTTTGGCATAGCCTTTGCTTTTGCCCATGAAACAGGTATTAATTTAAATTCTTTAACATGAAAAAGTGGACATATTTCGTTGGTTTAGTTGGCTTTCTTCTACTAATGTCAAGCAGTGCGCTCGTAACGTATCCATCCGTTACAAACAAATCCTTTCAAGTAGGCGAAAAATTGCGCTACAGAGTTACGTATGGCTTTATCGATGCTGGCGAAGCGATTTTAGAAATTAAATCTACCACGAAGAAAGGGAATAACCGCGAGTTGATTCAAGCAGTTGGAACTGGCCGAACGCTAGGCGGATTTAATGCGTTTTACCGTGTGGAGGATGCATACGAAACGTTTATGGATGCAAAAGGAATCTTTCCATGGTTTTTTGTGCGCCGAGTAGATGAGGGAGGATATAAAATTAACCAGGACTATGCGTTCAAGCACGACAAGTCGAAAGTGGATAACGGAAAAGGAAAAGAATTCAAAATTCCAATGGGTGTGCAGGATATGATTTCCGCGTTTTACTATGCGCGAACCTTGGATTTTAAAAACATGAAAAAGGGAAAAACATTTGAATTTAAATGTTTTATGGACGATGAGCTTTACAATTTAAAAATCAAATATGTTGGCGAGGAAGTAATTCACATTCGAAAAGGGAAATTTAATTGTTTCAAGTTTGTGCCGGTTGTGCAAACAGGACGCTATTTTAAAAGCGAGGAGGATGTGAATTTCTGGGTTACCAATGATGAAAATAAAATTCCAATTTTAGTGAAGGCTAAAATTCCAGTTGGAGTCGTAAAAATGCACTTGGTAGAATGGAGTGGATTAAAAAACGAACTGAAAAGCAAACTTAAATAGTTTACCTAAAATTTTATGAATGCTACCCCGATACGAATTGGCGGTGGCATTCTTTTTTATTAAACACGCGCTTTTGATAAAAAAATCAATCTTAATTTGGGAAAAATTAGTTTAGTTTGTCTTTTACTTTAATTTTGCGCAAAAATCAAAATAATTAGAATAAATGGAGGCTCAATTCACACTTGTAGAGAAGGAGGATGTTGGAACTTTTGTTTTCCCGCACGAAGAAGTGCTAAAAACAGAAGAAGAAAGTAAATTATTGAAAAATCAGTTGGATAGAGCAATTTCTTTAGGTAACTTAGAGCATCAGAAAGTTAGAATTTATTTTGAAGATGCTAAGAAAAAGATGGTTGTAGAAACGACAATTTGGGCAGTTACAGATACGTCCATCGTGTTGAAGCAAAACTCAATTATTCCAATCAATAGAATTTATAAACTAGAAATATAAAATTAATTATGTCTAAGAAAAGAGCCATCATTAGTTACGATAAATTAACTATCGATCAAAAGAAGCAAATCTTAAAAGATTTCCCGGATGGGTATATCAACCATTTGACGAGTATTAAAATTCCAACAAGCAAATTCCCAACAGGGGAAATGATGGAAGCTTTGATATGGGAAACGGATGAGGTGATTTATTTGGTGAAAATCAATAAATCTATCCCGAAACCTGCAGCAATATTGGATGATGAGGAAGATGATTTCGATGAGGAAGAATTGGAAAAAGTGGACGTGAAAGATGATGATTTGGATTCGGATGACGAAGAAGAGCCAGACTACGATAAGCCAGAAGAGGATGGAGAAGACGAGGATGAATAAATTCTAGTTTTTTTTAGCAGATAAATATTAAAATACCCCATAAAAAAACGGCTCCATTGGGAGCCGTTTTTGTTTTGATTAGATACTTTTTAATCCTTATTTATTCCTGTAATTTATACCTTTTTTTAGTCGTTTAATTTCAAAACTGCCATGAATGCTTCTTGCGGAACTTCTACTCTTCCAACTTGTCGCATGCGTTTTTTACCTTCTTTTTGCTTCTCCAATAATTTTCGCTTTCGAGAAATATCACCACCATAACATTTTGCAGTAACATCTTTCCGAAGTGCTTTGATTGTTTCACGCGCAATAACCTTCGCACCGATAGCCGCTTGAATTGGTATTTCAAATTGCTGCCTTGGAATCAATTCTTTTAATTTCAAACAAATACGCTTTCCAAGATCGTATGCATTACTTCTATGAACCAATGCAGACAATGCATCTACTTGTTCACCATTTAACAAAAGATCCATTTTGATTAAATCCGATTCTTTGTAGCCAATTGGATGGTAATCAAAAGAAGCGTATCCGCGAGAAACCGATTTTAAACGATCATAAAAATCGAATACAATTTCCGCTAAAGGCATTTCGAAAGAAAGTTCCACGCGATCTTGAGTCAGATAAACTTGGTTTTTTATTTCGCCGCGTTTATCAATACAGAGCGTCATGATTTGACCAACGTATTCCGATTTTGTAATTACTTGCGCCTTAATATATGGCTCTTCAATTCTTTCCATTCCCGATGGATCTGGTAATTCAGAAGGATTATTCACGATTATTTCAACCGTTGGTTCTTTCCGCATGTATGCTTTGTAGGAAACGTTTGGAACAGTTGTAATAACGGTCATGTTGAATTCCCGCTCCAAGCGTTCCTGAATAATCTCCATGTGGAGCATTCCTAAAAATCCACATCGGAAGCCAAAACCCAAAGCTGCGGAAGATTCTGGTTCAAAAACCAAAGAAGAATCGTTTAACTGCAATTTCTCCATAGAATACCGAAGTTCTTCGTATTCATCCGTATCAACCGGATAAATTCCAGCAAAAACCATTGGTTTCACATCTTCAAAACCTCTAATTGCTGTTTCGCATGGATTGGCAAAAGTTGTAATAGTATCCCCAACTTTCACTTCGTTTGCCTGTTTGATACCAGAAATTATATAGCCAACATCTCCAGCCCGAACTTCATTTTTCGGACTTAACGACATTTTTAGAATCCCAATTTCGTCAGCATTATAGGTTCTTCCAGTATTGAAAAATTTAATTTTATCTCCTTTTCGTAAAACGCCATTTCTAATTCTGTAGTATGCTATGATTCCACGGAATGGATTAAATACAGAATCAAAGATCATTGCTTGAAGCGGAGCATTTTCATCTCCTTTTGGTGCAGGAATGCGGTGAATAACCGCTTCTAAAATTTGATCTACACCCAAACCAGTTTTCCCAGATGCTTGGATTATATCTTCTAAATTACAGCCGATTAACTCCATTATTTGGTCAGAAACTTCTTCTGGCATTGCACCTGGAAGATCCATTTTGTTCAGAATTGGAATGATTTCTAAATCGTGCTCCAAGGCAAGGTACAAATTGGATATTGTTTGTGCCTCTATTCCTTGAGAAGCATCCACAATTAATAATGCACCTTCGCAGGCCGCAATAGATCGAGAAACTTCGTAAGAAAAATCTACGTGTCCTGGTGTGTCAATTAAATTTAAAATGTAGTCCTGGCCTTCAAATGTGTAATTCATTTGAATAGCGTGACTTTTAATTGTAATTCCACGTTCGCGCTCCAAGTCCATGTCGTCCAAGGCCTGATTTTGCATTTCGCGGTCGGAAATTGTGCCGGTAGTTTGCAAAAGTCTATCTGCCAGGGTACTTTTCCCATGATCAATATGCGCTATAATGCAGAAATTACGTATGTTTTTCATAAATGTATGTGACTTATTAGAAATTCCTAGTAATAAGGAAAGTGCAACAAAAGTACGTCAAAAATTCATAATTCGTGGATTGTAAAGGGAAGTTTCTGCGTGAAATCCTCTAATTCGAAAGGAAAGAACAAAAGGGCCTAAAAACATGAAAGGGGAAATAAAAAATTCCCCCTTTCAATACCTAAACTACTACTACTTATGAAAACCGACTTTTACTACGAGCCAGTGCTTTAAATTTTTTCAATTAACGCATTAACTCAATTAATGAGCCAAAGCAGAAAAACACGTGTGAAATGTTTTGTATTTACTTTCTGTCGTTCTTCATTAACGCAGATGTTATCGAAAAATTACATGTTACTCAGTAGTTTAACATTTTTTAGGAATTGGATGCGCTGCGCCAATTTTATTTAGGTGATTTCGGAAGAAAGCGGGTTATTAACAATGTGTATTTTTTAATTTTCATAAGTGGTTATTTCTCCGACCAATATTTATTTCTAACTTCGTGACCGATGAGTGTAACCGCAGAAAAATACAGTAAACAAGGTGTTCGTTCCAGTTATGTTTCGACTGTAATCGGGATTTCGCTTGTGTTATTTATGATTGGCTTAGTATTGGGCGGAATTTTTGGTTTGGAGAATGTTCAAAAACAGGCGAAAGAATCGTTGCAGGGAGATTTATTCTTTAAGCCCGAATTAAACGATGCGGATATTAAGCAGATTGAACAAGAGCTAAAAACATGGGGTCAGTTCAGTGATGTTTATTTCGTTTCGCCAGAAAGAGCAATTGAAGAATTTAGCGGAACAGATCAAAATGCAGATCAGATACTTTCCATTTTTGAAGGTGAAAATCCGCTTCCTCCAACAATTGGATTCAAGCCAAAAGCGGAACACGCGAGCAAAGAAGGAATGGAAAACATTAAGAAGAAATTGCTTTCGTCTTATCCGGATCAAATTGATGAGGTAAATTATGACAAAGCAAGTGTGGAATCTGTAAATCTTGGTTTTCGCCAATTTGTTTTTTTGTTCCTTGCTGTGGCTTTGTTACTGATAATTATTGCTGTTGCAATGATCAACAATACCATTCGAATGGCGCTTTATTCCAAACGCTTTACCATTAAAACAATGCAATTGGTGGGCGCAAAATCTGGTTATATTCGAAAGCCTTTTTTAATTCAATCTATTTTTCAAGGAGCAGTTTCTGCATTGATTGGATTAGCCTTGTTAATGACTTTGTTTTTTGCATTGAATAATTTAATGGAGT
>JBEDAD010000246.1:0-2666 GCA_041177985.1 Bacteroidota bacterium
GAATGGAAATAAAAGCACTAAAAGGCCGTTTTTCATACGTATAAATTAATTTTTAACACAATATTACGGAATTATTAACCAAAACAATCGCGGAGTCTAAAAAGTCGGAATATTAATCCGACAGATTCGTGGAAAGCTAGTTTTCTTCGAAATTCGGAAGCACGTTTATCTTGTACAAATATTTAATAACCAGCATACTAAATCGTAATAAGATTTAAGCAGACCTGCATTAATCCGGTAGTTAAAATGGGAAGTACGAATTTCAACTGCAGAAAAGAAATTTGCCGAATTCCTATTGGTAAACGCGTTAAAAACACGAATTATTTATATTTTCAATAACATTTAGTTTCTTTTTCAAGTAATTAGTCCTTTAACTACCTTATATTTGTTTGTGTAAAATTTCAGATATGGAGCCTATTTATAGAATTATATTCAGTAGTATTTTTTTCTTTATTTCCTTTGCCAGTTTGGCGCAATGTCCTGGAGGACAAGTGGAAGTTACAGTTGCTGTTGAAACAGATTCTTGGGGCTATGAAAGTTTTTGGGATCTGACACCTGCGGGCGCCGGCTGTGGAAATGGAACAATTTTATCGTTTGGAAATATTGCACAAATTGGTTGTTCAGGAGCTGGAAACCAAGATGCAAGCGGTGGAAATGGTTACGGCAGCAATACCACAACGATTGAGAATTTGGGTTGTTTGACAATTGAGAATTGCTACGATATTAATTTCGTGGACGATTGGGGAGATGGCGGTTCGACTTTCACGGTTACGATCATGGGAATTGAACAGGGTCCGTTTGTTGGTTCTGGCGTTGGAAATGTTTTCAATTTTTGCGTTACGGTTCCATTTATAAACAATGTAGCAGTAGAACCAGAGCCGTATAACTATACAAAAATACCGTTATCACAGGTTGGAAATATTATCAAGGATGCGTCCATTATTTCTGTTGGTGCAGGAAATGTTACCGGTGCAAATTTATCCGTTCAAGTTTACAAAGAATCATTTTTGCTTTATTCTACCTCTTCCACTCCGCAAAACGTTGCCGCTGGAACAACTTCCAACTTCACTGTTGCAGGATTTACGCCGGTTGAAACTGGTACCTATTCCGTGGTTTACACTGCTGCAATTTTGGAAGTTGACGAAGACTTTTCGGACAACACGAATTCCTTTACGCTCGAGGTAAGTGATTCCGTTTTTGCGCGCGATAATGGCATCAACGACATTGGAGGAATGGGAATTGGAGGAAATTTATCCGGTTATATGGGTAACATTTTTGAGTTGAATGCAGGCGAAATTTTATCTTCCGCATCGGCACTAATTGACAATTCCACGTTTGATATTACCGGAAAAACATTCGAAGTAGCGCTTTTCGCATTGGACAATTCTGGCGTTCCTTCCACGCTTTTAGCAACTTCCGAAAGTGCAACTATTGGTGGTATAAATCAGTGGTACGATTTGCGTTTTTCCCCACCACTTTCGCTTTCTGCAGGAAATTATTTACTCGCAATCAAACAAGATTCGTCCTACCAGCAGCAAATTGGAGCTTCAAGTTCAATAACTACAGCCGGAACATGTTGGGTAAGTTGGACAAACCAACCGTGGACACTGGCCGAAACGTTTGATTTCCATGTTACACTGATGCTGCGCGCCAACTTCAATGAATTTGCTGCACTTTCTAGTTTGGAAAATTCTTCCTTTACTCTTTTTCCAAATCCTGCGCAGCATGAAATTACACTTACCCATGTTTTGGAAGGTTCAACACTTGAAATACATTCGACTTCCGGTCAATTGGTGCATACTGAAATAGTGAAATCCAGCAATGCAAATGTTCAAATTGAGAAATTAGAACCAGGAATGTATACCTTAAAACTGACGAGTGGTTCCCATGTTTCCTGTTCGAAATTCATTAAGAATTAACAAATCATCGAATCTATTGCGATGGAACCTTTTGATGTTGTTGCGGCGGTAATCCGTTTCCAGCACAAAATATTGTGTGTGCAGCGCGGTAAGGGAAATCATCCTTATTTGGCGTATAAATATGAATTTCCGGGCGGTAAAGTTGAACCAGGAGAAACCGAAGAACACGCTATTATTAGAGAAATAAAAGAAGAATTGAATTTGGAAATCTCGGTTGAAAAAAAGTTTCTATCGGTTCAACATGCGTATCCAGACATAACGATAACGCTCCATAGTTTTCTTTGCAGCTGCGAAAATCCTACGCTCACACTTACCGAACATTTGAATTACAAATGGCTTTCCATAGGCGAATTGAAGGAGCTGGAATGGGCAGCAGCCGATGAACCAATCGTTCGGAAATTGGAAGAAACAGAAATCAGCGAATTATCTTAGAACTGCTTTTTTGTTTTCTTTTTAAAAAGTTATATTTCGTAATGGCTTACTTGCTCCGCTCTGCTGCAAATCTTGTCCCAATCTTTCGGGATGCACTACTGCGGTACAATTTTCATGAAGAGTACTATTTCTTTTACTTTTTTCAGGAGCTAAAAAAGTAAGAAAAAGAGCCCTAGCACTGTGTATAATTGGCTTACCCATTAGTGCTTTATTCAGGAAATTTGAAAAACGCATCGTGCCTCCTCAAACAGTTCCAAATTTCTTCTGAATTTCAGCACATGGGTGCCAAGCTAATTATACAAGGCGCTTTAAACC
>JBEDAD010000247.1:0-5600 GCA_041177985.1 Bacteroidota bacterium
TTATACGAATTATATCTATTCATTTTCCAATAGTTGAGCCATTAAACCGTCTGTTTGGTTTTCTAATGCTACCAAATCACTTGTAATATCTAACAAAGAGCGAAGAGGTTGGTATTTATAGAAATACTTGGTAAAGTTCACTTCATAACCTACTTGTGTTTTACTTTCATCTACCCACGCTGTAGGTAAGTGAGGTAACACTTCTTTGGTTACATATTCATTTACATCCACATTAAGTGGTATTCTTTCATTATCTCTTAAACTACTATCTGCTTTTGGTTTGCCTTGTTTGTCTAAAACAGGTTTTCCATCTTTTAGTGTAGGTTGTTCAATCGTAAGTTTTCTATATCCAAAAAACTCATTTGGGTATATTTTAGAAAATTCATTTTCAGTAAAGTTTTCATATAATCCTAAAACTTCTAATCGTTGTTCATCAGAAATTTCTTTACGCTTACTTCCCAACGATTTTTTCATTGGTTTGTAAAACGAAGAAGCATCTATTAATTGAACTTTACCTTTTCGTTGTTTCGTTTTCTTTTTGGCTAAAATCCACAAATAAGTAGTTATACCTGTATTGAAGAATAATTGGTCGGGTAATTGAACCAAACATTCCAACCAATCGTTTTCAATAATCCATTTTCTTATTTCAGATTCACCCGAACCTGCATCACCCGAAAAGAGAGGAGAACCATTAAATACAACACCAATGCGAGAATTATCGTCTTTCATTTTGGAAATCATATGCTGTAAAAACAACAACGAACCATCAGAACTTCTTGGTGTACCAACAGTAAATCTTCCGTTCGGGTTTTGTGCTTCGTTTTTCACAAACTCTTCTTCCGATTTCCAAGATACACCGAATGGGGGATTTGTAATTTGGTAATCAAACTTTTTACCTTCAAATTGGTCATCCGATAAAGAAGAACCTAATTTGATGTTTTCGGGGTTTTCACCTGTAATCAAAAAGTCAGATTTGCAAATGGCATACGATTGTGGGTTTAACTCTTGTCCGAGTAAGTTAATATTTACACTATTAGAAATGTTTTCGCCTATCCATTCTTTACCAATCGTTAGAATACCACCTGTTCCTGCACAAGGGTCAAATATGGAACGAATTAAGCCTTCTCCTGTAAGATTGTCTTTGCTTCCCGAAAACACCAAAGAAACCAATAGTTTAATTGCATCTCTCGGAGAATAATGTTCACCCGATGTTTCATTACTCATCTCCGAAAATCTCCTTAATAAATCTTCAAAAACTTGCCCCATTGTATGATTGTCCAATACTTCGGGGTGAAAATCTACTTCTGTAAGTTTGTCAATTAAAAGATACAGTTTGTTATTCTTCAAAAGTTTCTCAACAGGCTTGTCTAATTGGAAGTTTTCTAAAATCTCAAATACATTTTCAGAATAACCATTTATGTAATTCGGGAAATTTACTTTCAAACCATTCGCATCGGCTTTCAAACGAGAAAGGTCATAATTTGAGTAGTTGTAAAAGTTTAATCCTGTTTTCTTTTTGATAATAGGAGAAGGGTCGTCTATATCATTTTTCAATTCATTGTAAAGCGAAACTACAAGGTCTTTATGAGGCTCTAAAATGCAATCCAACCTTCTTAATGTGATAAAGGGTAAAATGATGTCACCGTACTCGTGAGGTTTAAATAAGCCACGCAACACATCGTCACATACATTCCATATTAGGGATGATACTTCTTGGTACTTCATAAACTTGCTCGTTATTAATCTGTGTTATGCGAAAATACTAAAATATAAGGGGAAATTTTTCTAAGTTAAATAATGTAAACGAAAAAAGGCTCTCGATTTCTCAAGAGCCTTTGTCATTTCATTTGTCAGTAGTTATTTCTAACTTGCTGATTTTAAATTAATTAAGTGATCCCGCTGGGATTCGAACCCAGGGCCCATACATTAAAAGTGTATTGCTCTACCAGCTGAGCTACGGAATCATTGCTTTCGCGGGTGCAAAGATATGCGTATTATTTGTTTGAACAAGCATTTTTATATCTTTTTTATTTTTTTTTTCAGTAGTAGCGCTAACTGATTGAAAAATAGAAGGCAGGAAGTGTAATATAATCTTCAATCAACAGTTTTTTTTATTTTCTTTGTATCGAATGAAAAGAGTATTTCTAATCGGTTACATGGGAGCAGGGAAATCAAGGCTTGGAAAACAACTCGCCGAAGCGTTAAATCTGCCTTTTATGGATTCCGATGCACAAATTGAGCAAATCGAAGGAAAGAATATTACTAAAATCTTCCGGACTAAAGGGGAAGCTTATTTTCGGGAGAAAGAGGCGGAATTTGTGCGCGATTTGGCCAAGAAAGATGCGTTTGTTTGTGCAACTGGTGGCGGTCTACCGTGTTTCCACAATTTAATGCAGGAATTAAACGAAATTGGCACAACAATCTATTTGAAAAATAGCACGGAAACCTTAGTGAAACGGCTGCTGATGGAAACCGATAAACGACCGAAATTAGCAGAATTAGCACCTGAAGAACTAACAAAATTCATCGATCAAGCTGTAGAAGAGCGCGAATCCGTTTATACGATGGCACATTTCAGTTTAAACGAAAACGAACAAACGGTAGAAAAAATTCGTTCTATCCTTTTAAACGCTTAAACGCAGCATGCAAAACTTTAAAAAGACATACATTTTGACCCCGGAATATTTCGAAATCTAGGCTATGCAAGAATATTTAAACGAAACATTTTTTCTGGATTACAAAAATCCTGCTTTCGAGCTGTTCACGAAGGAAATAGTTGCTGAGCAAAATCAAACCGAACTTGCGGTTCAACTTTATTTTTTGGTGCGCGACGCATTCCTATACGATCCATACCACCTTGATCTCACAAATGAAGGGATGAAAGCGTCTGGTGTTTTGACTAAAAAAAGAGCGTGGTGCGTTGAGAAATCTACAGTTTTAGCTGCTTGTGCGCGCAAGTTTGGGATTCCCTCACGCTTGGGTTATGCAATTGTTAAAAATCACCTTGGCGTGGAAAAACTTTTGCGCTATTTAAAGCGGGAAGAAATTGTTTTTCACGGCTACGTGGAATTGTACTTAGCTGAAAAGTGGGTGAAATGTACGCCAGCTTTTGACCAGAGAATCTGTGCAATTTCCGGCGTTTCACCTTTGAATTGGAACGGGGTGGAGGATTCGCTATTTCAAGAATTTGAACAAGGAAAAAGAAGCATGGAATACACCCATTTCTATGGCGATTTTAACGATGTTCCAACGGAATTAATGCACAGTGAAATGCAGAAGTTTTACCCGCACTTATTTGTTGAAAAATTTGACACGAAGGAATTCTCTTTCAAACACAATGAAATAGGAGACGTAGCAATAGATTAAATTAAATAGTTTCTAAGCTTTATAAATTGTTGGCTTTTCGAAACCTTAATCTACAACAACTACTAAGTAATTCGAGACTTTCCAGAATTCCCGCGGATTGGAAATTTTAATTTTCGTGTTTTTCCCAACAGGAACTAAAGTATACGATTTGGAAGGGTGATCCGTGATGAATTTCACATCCGACCCTTCAATGAACAGTTCCTTTTCTTCCGTTAAATCAATTTTCGCAAAATATTTCTCATTGAAATTTTCAGAGAGATAAATCTTTTTTCCAATTCCGATAAATCCATTTTTTCTTTCAATGACTTGATTTTTAACTAATTCCGACTCTGTTCCATAGGAATAGAAGGCTGTATTTAACGTTTCCTTTAATTCGTCAACCATTTCGGATTTTTCTTGATACGCATCAAATAATTTTGCGTATGCCTTGTCCATAGAACCTAATTCGCCCTGTAAAACACTAATCTGCTCGTCTTTGATTTGAATATTTTGAATCATATTCTGAATCAATTTTTCCAATTCTAGAATCCGAATCCCATTTTTATCCAACAGTTTATTCAATACGCCAACCTTCTTTGCATTTTCTTCTCGCAAGTAATTGATATGTCGAATTTGCTCTAAAATCCAGGTTTTATCATCGGAGGAAACTTCTGTATTGGCGGAAATAATTCGAATTTCGTCCTTTTTCAGTTCTATCGCCTCTAAATTGGATTGGATGTCACTAAAGTAAGCAAGCGATAGGTTCAGCATCGAATCTTTGCTGGCATTATCTTTTTCCAATTGAGCAATTTTCTTCTCCGAATCGGAAGAATCTAGTTGATCTGAAACGTTTTGCTTGTCAGAGGAACAAGCTCCAAAAAGGAAGATTGTAGCGGAAAGGAAGATTGTAAAGCGCATATACATATATTTTGTTCTAGTAAATATAAATCTAATCATTCAAATCTTATCTTTATAGCAAAAAAAAAATAAAAGTATGCGTTACCTAGTGTTTTTAACTTTCTTTCTAGTTGCTTTTTCAAATGCTAATAGCCAAGAAATTGCCTATAATCTGCGTATGACCAAGCCGCAAAACCATTACTTTCAAGTGGAAATGTTGCTTTCCAATTTCAAAGAGTCGGAATTGGAAGTTAAAATGCCTGTTTGGGCGCCAGGATCCTACTTGGTGCGTGAATTCTCTAAAAATGTGGATTTGGTAACTGCAACGGATGAAAATGGGAATGCACTCCGCGTGAAAAAGAACGCTAAAAATTCGTGGTCTATTGCGAAAGGAAAATCGAAAACGGTAAAAGTGCGCTACGAAGTCTATTCTTTTGAACTTTCCGTTCGAACGAGTTTTTTGGATTTGACACACGGATATGTTAGTGGAACGTGCATTTTTATGTACGTCAACAACCACATTGGCAAAAAGGGGAAACTTGAAATTTTTCCATACAAGGATTTTAAAACGATTTCTACGGCACTTCCAAAAGCTGCGGAAAGTGTTGCTGCGGATGGTTCTCAGTTGTTTGAATTTGAAAATTACGACCATTTGGTGGATTGTCCAATCGAAATTGGAAACCAAGATGTTTTTGATTTTAACGCGGCTGGTGTAAAACATACGGTTGCCATTTATGGCGAAGGAAATTACGATACACAAAAATTAAAAGTGGATATGACCAAAATTGTAGAAACGGCAACGGCAGTTTTTGGTCAAAATCCAAACAAGGAATACACGTTTATCATCCACAATGTTGTCGACGGGCAAGGTGGTTTGGAACATACCAATTCAACTACTTTGTCTGTCAACCGTTGGACGTACGAAGGAACAAAATACCTTGGGTTTTTATCGTTGGTTGCTCACGAATATTTCCATTTGTGGAACGTAAAACGCATTCGTCCGGTGGAACTAGGTCCTTTTAACTACGACGAAGAAAATTATACGAGTTTACTTTGGGTAATGGAAGGTTTCACTTCCTACTACGATGAATTATTGCTTCTGCGTGCGGGATATTACACAAAAGAGGAATATTTATCCAAATTACAAGGCTCCATAAATTACGTGGAAGGCTCTGTGGGTTCGCGCGTTCAGCCTGTTGCGCATGCAAGTTTTGATGCTTGGATTAAAGCGTATCGTCCGAATGAAAATAGTGCAAACACAACGATGACGTATTATTCACGTGGGCAAGTATTAGCAGCATTGATTGACGCTAAAATTATTGCAAAATATAACGGAACGAAGTGTTTGGATCATTTTT
>JBEDAD010000248.1:0-3388 GCA_041177985.1 Bacteroidota bacterium
GATTGTTCTTTCAAGTTTTGATCTGCGGCAAATTCTTTTTGTAGAACATCATAATGTTCACCTTCCAACTTTGTGTTGGGGTTTGCATCAATTTTTATTCCTTTTGATTCTAGGAATTCAACTAGCGTAGAGACACCCACATTGAGTTCTCCAGCTGCTTTTCCTAATCTTATTGGTTTTCCGGCCATATAATTATGCGTCCTTCGTTTTTACTTTTTCAGTAATTTATTTTCCTACAAGCTACAAATAATCGCCAAATTATTCAAACTCTGCACGCAGGATTCTAAACACTTCTTCAATTGTTTCTTGTTCTAAATCTGTTCTTGTAACCAAATCATTGATGCCCATTTCTAGTACGGATTTAGCGGTATCACAACCAACAGCTTTCAATTCATCGATTATCCAGCTATCAATTTCATCTGCAAACTCTTCTAAGTCCACATCTTCAACATCTACTTCGCCTTCGCGGTATACATCCAACTCGTAGCCACTTAATTTCCCTGCCAATTTAATGTTATGTCCACCTTTACCGATTGCTAAAGAAACTTGGTCTGGCTTTAAGAAAACCTTTGCTCTTTTTGCTTCTTCATTTATTTCGATAGAAGATATTTTAGCTGGAGAAAGCGCTCGTTGGATCAACAACTGAGAGTTGCTTGTATAGTTGATCACGTCAATGTTCTCGTTGCGTAATTCTCGCACAATTCCATGTATACGTGAACCTTTCATACCAACGCAAGCTCCTACTGGATCAACGCGGTCATCGTAAGATTCTACTGCTACTTTCGCTCTTTCACCTGGTTCACGAACAATTCGTTTAATTGTAATTAAGCCATCAAATACTTCTGGCACTTCCAATTCGAACAAACGCTCTAAGAATTCAGGTGCAGTTCTCGATAAGATAATTACCGGGCTGCTGTTCCGCATGTCCACTTTGGCAACAACTGCGCGAACAGTTTCACCTTTTTTGAAATAATCAGATGGTATTTGTTCTGATTTAGGAAGCAACAATTCGTTTCCTTCGTCATCCATTACCATGATTTCTTTTTTCCAAACTTGGTAAACCTCACCTGTTACGATCTCTCCAATTCTCTCCTTGTAAATTTTATACAAGTGATCTTTTTCAAGCTCCATAATGCGTGAAATCAAGTTTTGACGCAAGGATAAGATATTACGACGACCAAAGTCACCGAATTTAAACTCTTCCGTTACTTCTTCTCCGATTTCAAAATCAGGTTCAATTTTTATTGCATCTGAATAAGCGATCTCTGTATTTTGATCTTCTACTTCTCCATCGTCAACAATTTCTTTATTCAAGAAAATTTGTACATCTCCCTTGTCAATATTTACAATGACATCGATGTGTTCGTCTGTGTTGAATTTTTTCTTTAGCATTGCACGGAAAACATCTTCCAATACATGCTGCATCGTTTGTTTATCGATACTTTTTAACTCTTTAAACTCCGAAAACGATTCAACTAACTCAAGGCTATTCATATTTACCTATTTAAATGAAATAACAATTTTTGTTTCCTTTATCTGATCCATTGGAAGCACGTGTTGCTCCACAATTAATTCTTTCTTTTTCTTACCCTCTGGCTTTTCGTTGCGTGTTGTTTCCAAAACCAATTCTTTGGTGCTCGCTGCTTTCAGTTCACCAATTTTTTTTGTTCCGTCCAGCAGTACCACTTTTACTTCTCGACCAATATTTTTGGCAAATTGCGCTGGTACTCGAAATGGTTTATCTAGCCCTGCGGAAGACACATGCAATTCAAAATCTTCTTCTTCTCTATCTAAATTGTGCTCGACATTACGAGAAACAGACATGCAATCGCTAACAGAAACATTCCCTTCATGCTTGTCAATCTCCACATGAATTACATTCGTTGCAGAAATGGTTAAATCCACCACAAAAAGACCGTTCGCTAGCTCTTCGATGCGCTCGTCAATTAATTTAAGTACCGTTTTTTTACTAATCATATTGTATGAAAAGAGGGGACTTTCGTCCCCTCATTTTGCTTGATATTTCAGAAATATGACACAAAGATAGGTGATTTTTTGAAAAAACCAACATTCTTACTGAAATAAGTTCAAATTACAGCGCTTATAATTTTGAAAATAAACGGTATAGGCTCCTCAATTATTCCTTTTCATCCAGTCAAAAAATTATTTAAAAATCAAGAAACTTGCTTCGTAACTTGTATTTTCTGAACTTTGGTGAAATACAAAACGATGCTAATTCAAATTAAGGACAAAATTGTTTCTACGCAGCTTTTCGAGCGAAAATTTGTGTGTGATTTAAATGCTTGTAAAGGTGCTTGTTGTGTTGAGGGGGACGCCGGCGCGCCATTAACCTTTGAAGAAATAGATTTACTAGAAGATAATTTGGAGCACATTTTACCTTTTATGCGTCCGGAAGGCATTGCAGAAGTTGAAGAATCTGGCGTTTTTTATATGGATGTAGAAAACGAGCCAGTTACGACTTTGGTCAATGAAAAAGAATGTGCCTTTGTTTATTTTGATGAAGCTGGCATTTCGAAATGTGGGGTGGAAACTGCTTTTAATGCTGGTAAAATAAACTTTCAAAAACCGCTTTCCTGTCATTTATATCCAATTCGAATCAAAGAAGTAGATGCTGTGGAGACCTTAACGTATGCGATTTGGCCAATCTGTGCGCCCGCATGCAGTTGTGGAGAATCCTTGGATGTTCCGGTCTTTCGTTTTCTAAAAGCGCCAATAATTCGGGCGTTTGGAGAAGATTTTTTTGAGGAAATGGCGCTAACTGCAGCTGCGCTAAAAAATAGAAAAATATAAATCTTCCAACATAAAACAAAAAATCCCCGCAATTGGAGGGATTTTTTTATGGTTATTTTTTTGGTTCTCTATTCGTTGGATTTAGCTTCCACACATTTCGCATTCATCCGGATTATCCAATGAACATGCAATTGCAGCTTGTTGCTCCTCGATTAATTGTGCAGATGGTTCTTCCGCAACCGCTTTATCAACCGTAAATTTGATTGCGTCAGTAGCAGCTTTTGTTCGCAGGTAATACATTCCAGTTTTTAACCCTTTTTCCCATCCGTAGAAGTGCATCGAAGTTAATTTACCAAAGTTTGCATTTTCCATGAAGATGTTCAAAGATTGCGATTGACAAATATACGCTCCACGATCTGCTGCTTGATCAATAATTGCTTTTTGAGAAATTTCCCAAGCTGTTTTATAAAGATCTTTTAAATGTTGTGGAATTTCAGTGATGTTTTGAACAGATCCGTTAGTAGTCATAATTTTACTACGCATTTCTTTGTTCCAAAGTCCTTCTTTTACCAAATCCTTCAACAAGTGTTTATTTACAATAATAAATTCACCAGATAATACGCGTCGTGTGTAAACG
>JBEDAD010000249.1:0-4285 GCA_041177985.1 Bacteroidota bacterium
CGAGAAATTGGGCAGTTTGGCTGCACGAATATCTGGAAGCGTATCCAGGAAAAGAGGACGAATTAAAATATGTATTAACTTCCATTGCGCCGGAAACAAAGGATTCGGAGTTTACTTGGAAGGAATATCAAACGCGGATTAACAGCGAATTGGCAGATATTCTTGGGAATTTTGTGAATCGCGCTTTGGTACTTACGCAAAAATACTACGAAGGGAAAGTGCCTGCAAAACGTGAATTGACCCAAGAAGATGTGAACGTATTAGCTGAAATTAAAGCAATTCCAGAAAGAATAAGCAAATTGGTTTACGCTTTCAAATTGCGGGACGCACAAGCCGAAGCGATGAATCTTGCGCGCTTAGGGAATAAATATTTAGCAGATCAAGAACCATGGAAATTGGTAAAAACAGATCCGTTGCGTGTAGAAACGATTATGAATATTGCCTTACAGATAACGGCAAACTTGAGTATTGTTTTGCAGCCATTCTTGCCAACTACTGCAAAAAAACTATCCCATATTGTGAATTTCAACACAACAAATTGGGAAGATGCCGGAAGAGAAGATTTACTTCCAGCTGGAGCGATGACCAATACACCGGAAATTTTATTCCAAAAAATTGAAGACACTTTGGTAGAACACGAAGTGGCAAAATTGAAAAATACGATCCAAGAAAATACCCCAATTCAAAACAGCGAAGCAATGGAATTAACATTTGAACCACAAAAACCGGAAATTGCTTTTGACGATTTCACCAAAATGGACATTCGATTGGGGAAAATACTAGCGGCGGAGAAAGTAGAAAAAGCAGATAAATTATTGAAGCTTTTGGTAGACACAGGTTTGGATAAACGCACAATCGTTTCCGGTATCGCTGAGCATTATTCACCGGAGGAAGTAATTGGAAAAACGGTTCAAGTTTTAATGAACCTTGCTCCGCGAAAAATCCGAGGAATTGAATCGCAGGGGATGATTTTAATGGCGGAAAATGAAAAGAACGAACTAAGTTTTTTAGTCCCAGAGAAAGAATTTGAGGGAGGATGTGGAATTAGCTGAATGCGTTTTGAGTTGAATTTATCGGTTTTCTAGTGTTTTAATAGTCCAAGTAAGAAGTTCTTTCCGTCTTAAAAAGACTAAATTTTGGTACTTTTAAACATCAAACTATTTTTCGTAAATTTGTGTAAATGAAAGAAATAACGGCACATCTTGATCAAATTAAAAAAATATGTCTCACGAACAAGGTGAAGTCTTTGTTCGCTTTTGGGTCCATTACTACAGATAAATTCAGGGCTGATAGCGACATAGACCTTGTGGTTGATATTAATGAAAATGATCCAATCTCCTACTCTGACAGTTATTTCAATCTTAAATTTCAATTAGAACAACTGTTGAAAAGACAAATTGATCTTTTAGAACAGAAAGCAATTCGAAATCCTTATTTAAAGGAGCAAATTGACACCACAAAAATTCTCATTTATGGAGAATGAAATTAAGACTTGGTTGTCGGATGTAAAACAAGCAATAGATGAAATTAATAGTTTCTTACCGGATAAAAAGGATTTCTTTCTTTTCAAAAATGATTTAAAAACGAAAAGAGCAATTGAAAGAAACATTGAAATAATAGGCGAGGCAATTTCTAGAATATTGAAATTGAATAAAGACTTCCCTATCGAAAATTCGAGAAAAATTGTAGACACAAGAAACCGAATTGTGCATGGGTATGACACTGTTTCGGAAGAAATTATTTGGGCAATTATTATACGTGATCTTCCAGATTTAGAGCGCACGATTAATCAACTATTAAAATAATTCCTTAACGACAATAAAATGTTCTATAAATGGACAACTTCCGATACATTTATCACCCAAAATATCGGGTAAGTCAGTCTATGAAAACACCAAACAATGGAAGAATTAAAGAATTATTCTGATTTACAAAGCCATTTTGACAACGTAGCATTTGTTTTAAAAACCCAGCAGCAAATCGCAAAGGATTTCGCGAAATTCAATCTATTTTTTCCAGAAAAATTTGAAGAAACGCCTTTTTCCAAAATAGAAATAGAGCAACAAATCGCTAATTTACTTGCGGAAATAATGCGGGAAGGTGAAACGCGCTTGCTGCAACTTTTGTACACGATAGATCTTTCTGAGAAAGAATTTTTACACCTTACAACACATCCAGATTTTCTTGCTGAACTTTCTAGAAAAATTTTATTCAGAGAAGCGTACAAAGTGTTTTTGCGAAGTAAATTTTCATCCGCTGGCAATTCAATAGAATAAGTTTTCATGTAAATTATATTTTACCCAAACTTAATCACATAGATCCATAATAATTGAAGCGTTTAATAGTTCGATTTTACAAATTTCAAAAACTTTTTCTGCTCAAACCGCACCATAAGTCAATCCGCTTTTTCATCTAGATATCAAAGTAAAGGTATTTTTTTACGTTTTAAATCCTTCCAATAACCATTGCCACAATGGAATCACTTCTATAATGCCCCATTCAGAAGTGATTATTTTTTCTTCATCATGGGTAATGATATATGCTTTTTGCAAATCAAATTCTTTCATGGAAAGGTAAAGCGCTTTTACTTCTCTTTCTAGCGTTTCCTTGTCGCTGATTTTATAAGACACTTGTATTAACCAGTCTTTTTCAGGAACATAAAAATCCACCTCTAGTTTTCGCTTTAGAAAATAAGTGGAACAGCCAAGCCTTCTTAATTGAACATAAACAAGATTTTCCAATAGTTTAGTGTCTTGATCGAAGAGAAATAAATTCAATATTCCATTGTCCAAAAAGTAATACTTTTTGTTGGTTTCTTTTTCTGAAAACTTACTATGAAAATTAGATATAGAACCAATCATGTAGGATGACTCTAAGTATCCTAGATAGTCAAACAAGGTATTATTTCCTATTGCGACACCAGTTGATTTGATCAAGTTTTTAATTCTATTGATAGAGGTCTCGTTGTTAACACTCTCTGCAATTTTTTTCACAAGCAACTTTAAGACAGTGCTATTGGTGATCGTATAGCGCGCAATTAGATCGCCATAAAAGAGCTTTTGATAGACACTAGATAAAAACTCTTTCTTATTGTTAAAATGGATTAATTCCGGAAAACCGCCAAATCTCAAGTAATCTTCATAATGTCGGAACAACTCAAATTTCGATTTTGAATATTTTGTTTTTTTCGTATAGTCGAACTTCAAAAACTTCAAATATTCTTTAAAAGAAAGCGGAAGTATTTCCTTATTTACAAATCTACCACCAAGCGTAGAGGCTATTTCAGAACTTAGCATTTCTGCATTGCTTCCCGTTACATATACCCGAAGCCCTTCGTCCGCCAATCTTCTAACGAATTTTTGCCACTGCGGAATACTTTGAATTTCATCTAAAAAAACAACGGGTTGCTTCGTATACAATTCATAATAAGCTTCTACAATTTCATGCAAATTATCGGTCTTCAGCTCTAGCAAACGTTCATCTTCAAAATTCACCATCAAAACGTCCTCAAAATTGTTTTCCCTGAAATTTTGTTGGATAATTTGATACAAAAAGTAGGATTTTCCTGCTCGTCTAAGACCAGTAAATACATAGTTCGCCTTCTCTTCAATAACATAATCCCGCTCAACCGCCTGAATAGACTTTAGCCATTCTTGTTTGTCTATTATTATTTTCTTAAATAAATCTTTCAATTTGTTTTGTCTTTTGTAAAAGACAAATTTAGCCTTTTTTATCTTTTATAAAAGATATTTTTACAATATATTTCGTGAAACGGGTGGCGTTTTATCGTTTAAAATTTAACTTATCTTGAAATTATTCGAAAAATCACAAGGCTTCATCGGGTAATTTGTCTAAATTTGTTGCTCCATAAATGTGTACAAATACCATGGATAAAGTATCTTATGTTGGGAATGCAGACGTGAATGCAATTGATCATCTGTATAAAATGTATCAGCAAGACCCTGAAAGCGTTGATATTGGTTGGAAAAAATTCTTTGAGGGTTTCGATTTTGCCAAAACAAATTTTGATGAAGTTGAATTAATTTCCTCTGCTGCATCTGGCGGTTCTGAAAAATTTCAAAAGGAATTTAAGGTAATAAACCTAATCAACAGCTACCGCACGCGCGGCCATTTGTTTACCAAAACAAATCCAGTTCGCGAACGCAGAAAATATGCTCCAACATTGGAAATAAGCAATTTCGGTTTAGAATCTTCGGATCTAACGTCTGTTTTTCAAGCAGGTGAAGAAATTGGTATTGGTGCTGCAACGTTACAAGACATCATT
>JBEDAD010000250.1:0-5038 GCA_041177985.1 Bacteroidota bacterium
AAAAATAAAATAAAAATAAAATGGGGCTTGAACTATAGTAATACGCAAACTTCTGTGCCAAATCTGAGAAGAATGTTGTATTACAAAAATAGGACTACACAAGGCACAAATTCTGATTCAGTATATACGGCTTACGTTCCACAAGGAGTTCCATCTCCTGATTTCGCTGGCCGCTTTTTCTCAGATTTAAGTGAGAACTTATATGCTTCTATGTTTGAAATATCTTTGCCATATGAAATATTCAAAGAAAAAAGCACTTTAAAAATGGGATATGCTGGATCCATTAAGAATCGTGAGTTTGAAGCGCGTGTATTCGGATATGCAATAAATAGCCCTTCTCAATTTAATTATGATTTACTATTCCTCCCGCAAAATGAGATTTTTGCTGCAGAAAACATTACATCACAAGGTTTTAAATTAGGTGAAACAACAAATCCTTCAGATTCCTATTCTGCGAATTCCCAATTGCATGCTGGTTATATCATGACAGATCAAAAATTGGGGGCAAAATTTCGTGCAGTGTATGGATTAAGGCTTGAAGATTTTAACCAAGAATTAATAACAAAAAGTTTTGGAGGTCAAGATTTAAAAATCAATAATAAAACACTCAGCTATTTACCTTCTTTAAATTTGACCTATATCGCTACAAAAAAAATGAATTTACGTTTTGCAGCTTCCAAAACCGCAGCACGTCCAGATTTTAGAGAATTAGCACCTTTCTCATTTTATGATTTCAACATCTCATCTGCTGTCGTCGGGAATGACACATTAAAAACCACAGATATTACAAACTTAGATCTTCGTTTTGAGTTTTTCCCAGGAGCTGGTCAAATAATTTCCACTTCTCTTTTCTACAAAGATTTTAATAATGCAATTGAAAACACAGTCTTCTTTGGTGGTTCTGGATCGAGAACCTATACCTATCAAAACATAACAAATGCTTTAAATTATGGAATTGAGGTTGAGTTCAGAACAAATTTAAATCTTATTGATTCTGTATTCAATACTAAAATATTCGGAGATTTTGCATTTTTCAGTAACTTGACATTTGTGAAATCAGAAGTAGATCTTTCGAATGTTGCTACAGCAGTTACAGAAGAAGAGAAATTCCGTCCTATGCAAGGACAATCTCCATTCATAATAAACACTGGTTTAATTTATACGAATGACAAAAAAGGACTTGGATTGAGTATTTTATACAATAGAGTTGGCAGACGTATTGCATTTGTTGGCACAAATGGTTACCAAGATATCTATGAAAACCCAAGAAGTATATTAGATTTTCAAATTAGCAAACGTCTATTTGAAAATGGAGAAATAAAATTAAACATAAGCGATATCTTTAATCAAAACGCTGCTTTTTATCAAGATTTTAATCGTTCAAAAAAATACGAAATAGGAGAAGATAAATTAATTACTGGAATCAAATACGGGACTAATTTCTCACTTTCATTTTCGTACAAGTTTTAAAAGATAAACCTTCCGTTTGGAGGTCAATTAAAAAAAATAATAAGAAAACACGAATCAAAAGTTCGTGTTTTCTTTGTTTATATAAAACACCACTTAGATATTTTTTTTGTAGCAAGTTTCAATCCTAAGTTGCTAAATGCTAAAATAGACTACTCTATAATTTTTTTAACTTCCATAATTTAATCGAGGTTAAATGAACTCGAGAAACGTTCTACAATAATTTCAATCCACCCAATCGAAAAAACGATTTAATTCACTGGCGAACACTCTAAAACAATCCATTTGCCGGTAATTACTGAATTTGATTTCAAATTTTGCTTTACATATAAAACACATGAATTCTTGTTCGTATAAATTGTGCACTTAAAAAAATCCAATTAATATTCATCCTCTATCTTCCTCAGGTAAATAGATTCCTTATATAAATCTATCTAAAAAGACTATTAAAACCGTTCATTTAGATGGCAACCAATTCAAAACCTTAACTAACATGTTTCTCCTATAGGTATGGTCCAATTCTCTTTGGTTGTTAACATTGGGTTATTTTAATTAATCATTTCTTAAGATAAGAATAACTACTAGGAAACTTCATTCGAATTAATCCACCTTAATTTTGAATTGTAAAAAAAAATGGGTGTAGCAGCTTCCCAAGAAATACTGCTAAAAAAGAAAAATATGAAAAATATGAAAAGAAATTTACTATTAACAGCAATGGCAATTATGTTCTTCATTGGGCTAAATGCACAAGTTAACATTACAGGTAACATTACGACCAATACAACTTGGACGAAAAACAACATTTATGTATTATCCCCAGGGTTTAAATACGTAACAAATAATGCAACCTTAACGATTGAACCAGGAACAATTATTAAAGGAAACGAAGGGACTTTAGTTATCACGAGAGGTTCTAAAATTATGGCTGTAGGAACAGTAAACCAACCTATTATTTTTACATCTGCACAACCTGCAGGTTCTAGATCGTCTGGTGATTGGGGTGGAATCATAGTTTGTGGTAAAGCGCCTATTAATGATCCTGCTGGTTCTCGATTAGCTGAAGGTGGAATTGACCCTGTTATGGGACTTTATGGAGGAACCGATATCCTTGACAATTCCGGTGTTATTAAATATGTTCGAATAGAATATGCTGGTGTAGCTTACCAACCAAACAACGAAACTAACTCATTAACAATGGGTGGCGTTGGTATTGGTACAACTATAGAACATGTTCAAGTTTCTTATGGTGGAGATGATGGTTTTGAATGGTTTGGTGGTAACGTAAATGCGAAATACCTTATTGTTCAAGGCACTATAGATGACATGTATGATGTTGATTACGGTTATACAGGAAAAGTACAATTCGCATTAGGAATTTCCGATACGCTTCTTGCTGATATTTCAGGATCAAATGGTGTTGAAACGGACAATGATGCAACTGGAACAACTAATGGCCCACTTACTAAAGGTATTTTTTCAAATATGACCTTAGTTGGTCCTAAAATTAATTCAACTACAACGTTTAATTCAAATTACAAAAGAGCGCTTCATATTAGAAGATCAAGTTCTTTTTGTACTTACAATTCAATCTTTACAGGATGGCCTGTAGGACTTAAGATTGATGGTCAAACAACTGCGAATAATGCAACAAGTGGTACGTTGCAATTTAAAAACAACATTCTAGCAGGAATGACTCAGTCGTTAGATTCAACTGGTTTGTCTTTTAACATGCTTAACTGGTTCAATACAAATGGAAATTCTATTGTAGCAAATACAAGTGGAGTAATGATGCAAAACATCAGCGATTATCAAAATCCAAGTTACTTATTAAATGCGGGGTCACCTGCATTATCGGGAGCTAGTTTTGCTTCTCCAAATTTAACTGACAATCATTTCGTACCAACAACTTACATAGGTGCATTTGATGGAACAAACGATTGGACAGAATGTTGGGCGAATTTTGATGCGCAAAACGAAAATTACAACACACCTAATTATGGTTTAGATGCTAACGCAGGCTTTACAAATGTTGATTTAGCGGTAACATTCACCAATACTTCTGTTGGAGCTACAGATTACTCATGGAATTTTGGTGATGGAAATACAGATTTAACAGCAACACCTTCACACACATACGCTACTCCTGGAGATTACACAGTCGTTTTAACTGCAACGAATGGTGTTTGTTCAAGTGAGTTTTCATTTACCGTAACAGTTGAAAACGCTGGTATTGAAGAGAATTCAATTATCTCTAGCTTAACAATGTTCCCAAATCCTGCGAATGAAAATGTACAATTGACATTCAATTCAAAAGAAAATTCTACAGTAACAATTCAAGTTGTTGATTTCGCTGGAAAAATTGTTTCGCAAAACACCAACTTTATAATTGATGCGGGAAAGAATACGATTTCTTTAGAAACAACAAATTTAGAATCAGGGTTGTATAATGTAATCATTGTATCTGAAAATGGTTCTACAAAATCATTGAAACTTGCAGTAAATAAAAAATAATAATCTTAAATCCAAAGAGGTCGTTTTTAAAGCGACCTCTTTTTACATTTAATAAATATGCAAGGAACAAACAAGAGCCATTCAATTCTTCTTATTGATGATGAGCAAGACATTTTAGAATTTTTATCGTACAATCTAAGAAAAGAAGGGTACAAAGTCTATACAGCATCAAATGGAGAAGAGGGTATTAAAATTGTGCAAAAAATAGCTCCTTCCCTTATACTTTTGGATGTAATGATGCCGGTATTGGATGGTATTGAAACTTGTCAAATGATACGAAAAGATCTGAACATTACACAACCTATAATAGCTTTTTTAACATCAAGAGCCGAAGACTATTCCCAAATTGCAGGTTTCGAAGCTGGAGCGGATGATTATATTACTAAACCAGTTCGTCCAAGATTATTAGTGAGTAAAGTAGAATCGTTGCTTAGAAGACTTGATAAACCAATAGCAGAAGATATTACAACACCATCGTCAAAAATTAAAATTGATAGGGATCGTTTTTTAGTGGAAGTAAACGATATCGTTTTAATTCTTCCAAAAAAAGAATTTGAATTATTGGAATTACTAGCAGGAAGACCTGGAAAGGTTTTTAATCGTGAACAAATTTTATCGATTGTATGGGGAAATGAAACAATTGTTGGAGAGAGAACGATTGATGTTCATATTAGAAAATTACGCGAGAAACTAGGAGATTCGTATATTCGTACTATTAAAGGGGTAGGATATACATTTAGCGAATAGTGAGAAATATAAAACCAATACATTTACTATTAGGTGGTAGCGCAATTATTTTTGGGTTAACATTTTTAATTACATTCATTATCGATTATCAGATAATGAATTTTCCTTTTTGGGTCTTAATTGGATTACCTTTCACAACTGGATTAATTTCTTTTGGCGTTTTTTATTTTTTTATAAAACATTTTATAAACGACCGATTAAAATTACTTTACCGTTCGATTAGAAAAGGTAAAATGAATACAGAAACTGAAATTAAATTTAAAATCACAGATGATGTTATCGCTAATGCGGAATTGGAAACGCAAAAATGGAC
>JBEDAD010000251.1:0-3866 GCA_041177985.1 Bacteroidota bacterium
CCCGCATAAAGAGTTGAATTCCACTTGGCGTATTCCTCCGACTTCCCCATTTTCAGCGGTATCAGATATTGTTGCTCAATTAACACTTCCGCACCAGAAGTTCCAACACTTGCCAATTCAATGACAAAATCTACTTGTTTGTTCTTTTTTGCAGCAATTAGCGCGTGCATTCCACCCTCTGAATGACCGATAATTCCAATTTTATTGGCTGAAAAACGTGGGTCTTTTGCTAAAAAATTCACGCATGCTTTTACATCAGAACTGAAATCTTCCAATGTTGCATTCTGGAAAACTCCGGTGCTTTTGCCATAACCGCGGTCGTCAAACCGCAAACATCCTATTCCGTTCTTTGCTAAATAATCTGCAATCACCAAAAAGGATTTATGTCCGAGAATTTCACAGTTCCTATCTTGTGCACCTGAACCAGAAGCCAAAACAACAATTGGATAATTTGAAACACTTGAGCTCGGTAAAGTGAGCGTACCAGATAATGTAATCGCTCCATTTTTTATGCTCACTTCCTGACTCGAATACGGAAAAGGCGCTTTGGGCTCTTGTGGACGTTTCAACTCAATCTGCGCTTGTTCTTGTCGGTAAAAATTTGCCGCCCATTTTACGTCCATCTGCGATAGAACGCCAATCAATGAATCGCCATTTGAAAAGTATTTTCCCTTGAAGGAAAGCCCAATTTTTGTCCAACTAAACGAAAGGGAAGAATCTGTTATTTCCACCTTATCCATTCGGACATCTTTAAACTTACCCGATTCTGAAAGGGAAATTTCTGGTTGGTTCGGGTAATTTCGAATTACCATTTCTATTTTATTTGTCGTTCCCATTATGGAAAAAGACGTGTGCCAAACCCCATCAATTTGGGAGGACACAAACAAACTAAAAAATAAGGTACAAATGCTACAAACTATTTTCATACTTAATTATTTTTTGAATTAAACTGCAATTCTGTTCGTTGTTGAAATTCGCATGTATAAATTGTGCACGTTGTGCAAATTCTACTTTGGTCAGCACACTATTTTGCAAACCAATATAATCTATTTTAAACTCCTTTGCGTCTTTTGCAATTGTGCAAAATTTCTCGAGCGTAGAACCTAAAACCATTTTGTCATTCACAAGAATTTGTCCTGAACTCATTATGCAAGCCAATAATTTCAACTTTACACCAGCGGCAATACTCGTATGTAAAACATGTATTTGTGCTTCTTGTACAAGCTTGTGTAATTCCGTTTGCGATGGGTTTGCAATCAATTCAATTTTTTCGTTGCGACACATTTCCTGCAATTTTTGCGTTGGATTTTTCCCTGCTATTACCAATGGAAAAGTTGGGTCGATTACACTTTTCAATGCGTGGATAATCCAAATTGCTGCAGATTCATTTTCCTTTACGGATAAGTTTCCATGAAACAAAGAATACCGTTTTACCGGTAAGAATTCCCCTTCAATATCTGGGATCGAAGCAGGTAAAATATGGACGTTTGAATTGAACTGTTTTATGTGTTCTGCATCTTCCGATTTTATGGCAAGAACGTGTTTACATTTTGCTAAAATGGTTTGATACCGTTTAAGTTTTTTAGCCTCCTGGTAAAAGTAGAATTGGTTTAAAAATGAAGCATTTTTTTTAAGGCCTTCGTAATATTCATGCTCCACATTGTGGGTACGAACAAAGGTAAGCCGTTGTTGAATTTCTTCGTTTTCCAAATACCACGTTGTATGCAATCCTTCAAAAATTATTGGAGAATTATCTTGCAATAAATTCGCCAGTAAAACCTTGGATCGGCGAGAAGAAACGATAAATGGGCGGCTACCAAACAACTGAAAAACACTTCTTTTTCGCGGATAATAAATGACTTTTGCGAATTTATCTAATTCTGGTTGTTTTCCCCGTCCATATTCAAAGACGTGCAAAGTCAGGTCAAAACCCAATTTATGCAACGCTTTTATACGGTAAAATATATCTATTGCACCGCCATAATCTGCCGGAAAAGGAACGTCCAAAGAAACGATATGTAATTTTTGTTTAGTCAATTTTTGGGTATATTTCTTCCAGTATCTTACATTCCATTTCCCAGTTTTCGGTGTGCGCAGCAAGGGTACAATTTTCTTTAAACTCAGATAAAAGCGCTGGATTTTTTTGTAATTCTGCAATCGTTTCTGCTAATTTTTCTGGGGATAATTCCGGTAAAACAACACCTATATTGTGCTTCAACACTATCCTCTCCACCTCTATTAATTTAGTGCAAATTATTGGTGTATTCGCGTGCATATAATCAAACACTTTGTTTGGTAAGGAATAGCGGTAATTCAAATTTGTTGGTTTATCCAACGTCAATCCAATATCTGCAAAATGGGTAAAAAGCATCATTTCGTTGTAAGGTCTTTTTCCAAAAAATAAAACGGATTTTTGTAGGTCGTAATCGATTACGCGCTTCTTAAGTTCTGGAATTACATCTCCATCCCCTACAATTAAAAGCGTAACATTTTGGAGAAGTTTCACTGCTTCAACCGCTTCCTCTGCACCTCGATCGATATTAATTCCAGCGCCTTGCAGTATAACCAAAAATGTATCTTCCGGAATACCCAATTCCTTTTTTGTTGCGCTGATATCGGCGTTCCATTTTGGTGAGATATTTCGCACGACAGAAACTTTTTTAGAATATTTTTTGGAATACAGCTCTGCAATAGATGCATTGACGGTATAAATTGTCGACAATTTTGGAAAAATCCAATGCTCGATTCCTTCCCAGAATTTCTGAACGGACGGACGATTTATTAATTCGGGAACTTCGGTAAAATATTCGTGTGAATCGTACACCAAGCGGGTATTACTTTTGAATTTACTAGCGCTATAGTTCGCTAATAAAGTATCCAAATCATTTGAAACAAGAAGATCTGCTCGCTTAAACAGTAAAAACAAAAAAAGTCTGAAAGAAAAATAAGCGTAAAATAGAGGGCCCTTTTCTGCTAATAATCGCATTCGAACTGTTTTATAGCTCCTCGGATTCAATGCAACACTATCTTTCTTTTGTCTCCCGACAAGCGTAACAGTGTACCCTTGGTGTTCTAGAAAATGGCAAATTTTATCTACCCGATTATCCGTATATAAATCATTGGTAACAGATACTATTGCCGTTTTTTTTCTTGCCATAATTTCAAAGAGAGAACGTCCGCCGAAACGATTTTAACTGCTTTACAACAAAAACGCTAAGAAAATCAATACAATTAACAACAGCCAAAGTGTTAAAACAATGCTATCAAAAATCATTACATCTTTGCTCATTTCTAACCTTTCATTTCCAAAAGGAGTTATATATCGAGAAGATTTGGCTTTGGAATAAAATAGTAGCCCAATTGTAAAAAAGAAAATCCCGAAATAGGGCGCGATAAGTGAAATTGCGCCTACGCCCAAAAATCCAAGTGCTGCTCTTGCATCTTTTTCCGCCCTTACAGCCTGCTTTAAAATTCGTTGGTTGGCCTCTTCCTCTGTTTCTTCCGGTTCTAAATCTTTAACTTTTTGTTTGGATTGAAGCTTTTGAGTTGGTGGATTTAGTAATCCAACAGGTTCCACCGAATTTTCCTCTGCTGTAGCAAGTGTAGATTCGTCCGTTAACAAAATGGTGTTTTCGATGCTGGATTTTTCAGCAGATTGAGGCGTTTCTTTTACTAATACGACCGTTTCTGTATGTCCAACTTTGATTAGTTTAATGCGGTGTTGCGGCCTTGTCATCCCGCAAGCAGAAAGAACAATTAATACAAACAAAAAGTATAAAAATTTCATAGTGAAAAATGTTTTTTGAATACAACGGGAAATTTACGAAATTAGTTTGTTATAGCCGAATTTAAAGCAAATGAATGGT
>JBEDAD010000252.1:0-3427 GCA_041177985.1 Bacteroidota bacterium
ACCCATTCATGGTCTTTTGTGTATTTTAAATTTTGTGGAACATTCATATTTGTAGTTTTTTGTCGCAAATGTAGGATTTTTCCTTTCCCATTCGTGCGATTTTTTAAATTTATTGTTCACAATATACCTTTTATTTTTAGCATACTTATTCCCGGTTCATTTATGGATCTTTTAAAAGCTTCAATTCGAATTCTAACACGCAATGTTTCCGGAGTTTTGATAGCCTAAAATGAACCATTTTTTAGTATTTTTGCGGCAGTATGGTAAATCAAGATCAAATAAAAGAGATACATAGCAGAATTAATGCAATTGGTTCCTACCTGAAAATTGAGGAAAAGAGGCTGCAACTGCAAGAGGAGGAACTGAAAACGCAAGACCCTCTGTTCTGGGATGATCCAAAAGAAGCAGAGGCGCAGATGAGATCCATTCGAGTTTTAAAATTCTGGATTGAATCGTACGACCAATTGAAAGCTTCCTTTGATGATTTAGAGGTTTTAATTGAATTTGTTAAAGAAGGAATGGCTGAGCCCAAAGAAGTGGATGAGCAATTTAAAATTTTAGCAGATAAAGTTGAGGAAATTGAATTGAAAAACATGCTTTCCGGAGAAGAGGATTCTTTGAGTGCTGTTTTGCAGATTACTTCCGGCGCAGGTGGAACGGAGAGCTGCGATTGGGCTTCCATGTTGATGCGAATGTACATGATGTGGGGACAAAAAAATGGTTTTAAAATCAAAGAATTAAATTATCAAGAAGGGGATGTTGCTGGAATTAAAACCGTGACTCTTGAGTTTGATGGTGAATTTGCTTTTGGTTACCTAAAAGGTGAAAATGGCGTTCACCGATTGGTACGCATATCTCCATTCGATTCAAACGCTAAAAGACATACTTCATTTGTTTCCGTTTACGTTTATCCGCTTGTCGATGATACCATTGAAATAAATATAAATCCCGCCGATATTACATGGGATACTTTCCGTTCCGGTGGAGCTGGTGGACAAAATGTAAATAAAGTTGAAACCGCAGTTCGTTTGCGTCACGCACCTACTGGAATTATTATAGAAAACTCCGAATCACGGTCCCAACTTGGAAACAAGGAGAAGGCCTTGCAATTGTTGCGCTCCCAATTATATGAATTGGTGCTGCGCGAAAGAATGGCAAAACGAAATGAAATCGAAGCAGGAAAGAAAAAAATTGAATGGGGCTCGCAAATTAGAAATTATGTGATGCAACCTTATAAATTAGTTAAGGATGTCCGCACAGGTCATGAAACTGGCAATGTGGATGCCGTAATGGATGGAGATATTAATGGGTTTTTAAAGGCCTTTTTAATGATGTACGGGAATTAATTGGAATCAAATACTAAATTTTAGAAAATAATATACATGATTGTTTACCATAATTCCAAGTGTTCTAAAAGTCGAAATGCCATAGACTTCTTGCGAGAAAAGGGAGTGGATTTTTCGGTTGTAGAATACTTAAAAAATCCATTAAGTAAAGAAGAATTAAAAAATATTGTAGCGAAATTGGGAATAGATCCTTTAGATTTAATTCGAAAAGGAGAACCAGAATTCAAGGAGAATTTTAAAAATAAATCGCTTACCAATAACGAATGGTTGGACGCAATGGTGAAATTCCCGAAACTTATTGAGCGACCTATCGTATTAACGGAAGTAAAAGCAATAGTTGCAAGACCAACCGAAAGAATAAACGAGTTGTTTTGATTTTTTTTGCTAAATTGACTAAATAATAAACTTTTAAGGGAACCTTGTATCCCACCTTTTTGAAATGAGAACGAAGTATTTTGATTTGATTGACCAGACATTTGATTTTCCTCAAAATGAATTTCATCTGCGTGAAGACCACCTTTTCTTTCATGGAATAGATTTAATGCGCTTGACACAAGAATACGGAACGCCGCTTAAATTTAATTATCTGCCCCAAATATCAAATAATATACAACGCGCAAAAGGATGGTTTAGAGAAGCAATCAGCAATCTCGGCTACTCTGGAAATTATTACTATTCCTATTGTACAAAAAGCAATCACTTTTCTTTTGTATTGGATGAGGTAATGAAAAACGATGTTCATATCGAAACGTCCTCGGCTTTCGATATTGATATTGTACGAAATCTTTACGAAACAGGAAAATTAAGCGCTGGTAAATATGTAATCTGTAATGGCTTTAAACCGCAACAATATATTGATAATATTGCCGGTTTGATCAATGAGGGTATGTTGAATGTTATTCCTATTGTTGACAATACCCAGGAATTGCAAGATTTATTGGCTAAAACGGATAAAGATCTGAAAATCGGAATTCGAATTGCTTCGGAAGAAGAACCGAAATTTGAATTTTACACCTCTCGACTTGGGATTCGTTACCGTGAAATAGTGCCGTTTTACAAAGCAATGCTGAAAGATAATCCACGCGTTGAAGTGAAAATGCTGCATTTTTTCATCAATACAGGAATCAATGATACTGCTTATTATTGGAACGAATTAACGAAATGTTTAAGAATATACAGCGACCTAAAAAAGATTTGTCCTTCGTTGGATTCATTGAATATTGGTGGCGGTTTTCCAATTAAAAAATCGCTCGCTTTTGATTTCGATTATGCCTACATGGTACGGGAGATTTTAACCCAAGTGCAGCGAGTTTGTGCAGACAATGACATTCCAGAACCTAATATTTTCACTGAATTTGGATCGTTTACGGTTGGAGAAAGTGGCGGTGCGATTTTTAGTGTGCTGCACCAAAAACAGCAAAACGACCGTGAAAAATGGAATATGATTGATTCTTCTTTCATGACGAATTTACCAGATACTTGGGCAATTAACCAACGTTTTATCATGTTGCCAATAAACCGATGGAACGATGATTATGAAAGGGTTTTATTGGGTGGATTAACGTGCGATAGTGATGATTATTACAACTCAGAGCAGCATTCTAATGCAATTTATCTTCCAAAATATGATCGAAATAAAGTTTTATATATCGGATTCTTTAATACGGGTGCCTACCAAGAAACAATTGGAGGGTTTGGAGGATTAAAACATTGTTTAATTCCTGAACCTAAGCACATTTTGATTCAACGGGATGAAAATGGAAAATTACAAACGGAACTTTTTAGCGAAGAGCAAACAGCTGCGGATTACCTTAAAATCTTGGGCTACCAAAAATAAATTAAACAATTGTAGTAATTGCTCGAGCTAATTACTATCTTTGCAACCCAAAATAAAAGGGATTACCGACCTCAAAAGCGATGAAATTAGACAAGATTTATTTAAAGACAAGCTCACGATTTTCTGAATTTCTAACAAATTGGGCAAATGAAAAAAATTATTCGTTGGCCGAATATTCTGAAAAAAATGATGATTCTGATGAAGGGATTGATGGACTAGTTATTTTTAATGAAAACCAAGAGGT
>JBEDAD010000253.1:0-5155 GCA_041177985.1 Bacteroidota bacterium
GTTTTATTTGGAAGCAAATCTGAACTATTCACCTCTTTTACGCCCATTATTATGGAACAATCTTCCAAGTTTTCACTCAATCGAATTCCTTCCGCAGTATATTCTTCATCTTTGAATGCTCGAATCGGACTTGGTTGCACCACCATTTCGATATTCGGGTAGATTTCCTGCAGATGCTTACACTGTTTCGGCGTCAAAGGAACGCGATGATCTGGTGGAACTTTACCTTCTTTGATTATTCCAATTCGTACCTTTTCCATTTTATACTTTTCTTAAGATAATGGTTGTTTTAATAAATAGGCATCGATAAATTCTCTGACACAGCCTTCGCCACCTTTCTTCGAAAGAATAACATCTACATGCGATTTTACAGCATTTACAGCATCTGACGGACACGCAGAGAATCCGATTTTACGAATTATCTCCAGATCATTGACATCGTCACCAACAATTGCTACATTTTCCAGTTCGATTCCCAAAACTGCACAATGCGCCAATAAAATTTCCATTTTATTTTCCCTTCCTACATGGCAAAATTGAATACCAAGCAACTCTGCTCTAGACTTCACCATTTCGGTTTTATAGCCAGACGAAATAATTGCCAGTTGAAAATTATTTTGCACCAAATGTTGAATTGCCATTCCATCCTTGGTATTGTATTTTTTAAACTGATCACCACTTTCGGTGTAATACATTCCGCCATCGGTCATTACGCCATCTACATCCAAAACCAGCAATTTAATTTTTTCCAGTTTTTTATTCCAAATCTCCGGGCGAAACATCGGTTTGAATAAAAGAGAAAGCATATCCACATTGTATTCTTCACAAACCGCTTCAATGTCGAAAATCGTAAGTTCACTCACATTATCCACATCCATGTCGTTCATGAAATCGTTGAAATCAATGCCGGATTTTGAGCAAAGTCCCTTTATATTTTGTTCTAGTATCATGCGTTATATCATTTTGTACCCAACACTTTCCGCAACTGGCTTCAATGCATTTAAAAGATTCTCGAATCCTTGGTGATCCAATTGCTGCGAAGCATCGGATTTTGCAACTTTAGGATCGCGGTGTGTTTCAATCAATAATCCATCAATTCCCATTGCAACGCATGCTTTCGCTAAAGCTGGAACGCCATACGCATAACCCATTGCATGCGAAGGATCCAAGATTATTGGTAAATTGGTGTATTCCTGCAACCAAGCAACGCCGCACAAATCAAGCGTGAAGCGCGTTCCCGTTTCAAACGTTCGAATTCCGCGTTCGCACAAAACAACGTTTTCATTTCCACCAGACAAAACAAATTCTGCTGCCTGCGCAAATTCCTGCAAGGTAGTTCCGAAACCTCTTTTAATTAAAACCGGTTTTTGTGTTTTCGCACACGCTCTTAAAATTCCCTGATCGTACATTGCTTTTGCACCAACTTGGATAACATCGCTGTACGCAATTATCTCATCAATATGCGTCGCGTCTCTAGCTTCTGTAATCACAGTTAAACCAAATTCATCCCGCATTTTTGCTAATAATTTCAATCCATCCAATCCCATTCCTTGAAAAGAATACGGACTAGTTCTTGGTTTGTAACATCCACCACGCAAGGTTGTTAAACCCAAATTTACCAGCAGCTGCGCGGATTCTCGAATTTGATCTTCCGATTCCACCGAACAAGGTCCGCCGATTAAAAGTGTATTTCCAGTTGCTCCACCAATGGTAACATTTCCAATCTTCACTTCTCTTTTCGCCGGCAAATAAGATTTTGCAGCCAACTGCATATCGTTTGGAAAAACCCAAAAATTGTCCACTTTCGATTCGATGGCTGCAGGAACTTCTTTCATTCCAGAACCAGTAATCAAAACATGGGTGTTATTCGAAAAAATATGGAAAGCTTTAACGGATTCTGCGAGAACAACTGCTTCCTCTTGGCTAATAGATTGTTTTAAATGTAAAATCATAATTCTGCTTTAATCAAGTGTGTAAAGTTAACAATTCCGCTGGCCTTTGTGCCATTTTTAACAACTGGGAGGTACATAACCGAAAAGGTGCAACGTTTAATTTTTTGCAGCATTTCAACAACTGTATTTTCTTCTGAAATTGTTATTGGTTGCGAATTAATCAAATCAAGTGCTTGCATTTTATTGAAATCTTGTAGGTTTCGCAACAGCGATTTGCGAATATCTGCGGAGGAAATTAAACCATTTAACACGCCATTTTCGTCCACCACCAAACAAAAACCAAGATTTCCAGTTTCAATCGTTTGCAGGACATTTTCAAGAGTTAATGATTCCATTTTCACTACAGGACATTCCTCCAGCGGCACCATGAAATCTGCAACTCTGTAGTGCGATTCAATTTCTCGTTTGGTCAGATTCATTAGCGCATGTCCAATGCTTGGTGCATTAAATAAATACGAACCAGAAACGGAGGAACTAACGCCCATGTTGCGCAGAATAAAGGAAACTTCTCCGTTTACACCGCCATCCACATGAATGGATTTGTTCGGATATTTGTTTCTAAATTGTCTGATTTTCGAAAAATTCAATTTATCAAAAACGCCACCGCTTTGCCCAGGAATGGTTGCCATGATGAGAATAAAATCAAAATTGGTGTACGCATCAAACGCATCGATTGACGTTGGCGTGATGATTGCCAATCCTTTCTTTCCCGAAATATCCTCTGGAAAGACCAACGTTTTTGGCAACTGCTCAAATTGAAACGTGATGTATTCCACTGGATTTGTTCGCAATAAATCAAAATATTTTTCTGGATCTTCCGTGATAATGTGCAAGTCAATTGGTAAATCGCACCATGTTCGAATGCGCGCAATATCCTCAAAAACGGAAATTTCATCGTTGCAATCCACGTGCAAAAGTTCCACTTGGTGTTCAACAAGATCAAGAATTACGTCCTGTAACGCTCGTTTTTTATCGCTATAAATAGAGGCTGAAATCTTCATGTTGGGCGTTACTTTTTCTACTTATTAATATTTAAAATCGGTTTGAAAGCAGCATCGCAAATTAAAATCTGACAGCCTTTTTCTCCTTTGAATATGGTGGTATCCATTTCGCGCTGCAAATCCAGAAGAAGTTTTTTCTCGTCGAAAACCAACTCGCTTTCTTTGAATTCTTCACTGATAATCAAATGGATGTAAAATGTTCCTTCCGATCTTGTCAATTTTATACTTTGTGGGCGTTCACCAACCAAGCCTTTATTTTGCCAGAATTTACCGAGGAAATTTGCTTTGTCTTCCACTTCCTTTTGATCAAAGTAAATCGTTAAGTTTTTGGCAACCAACTTATTGCTTTGTCCATTTGAACAAGACTGTGAAAGCAAAAGAACACACAAAAAGACCAATATCTTCATTCTTGTATTTAAATTTATTGAGTGTAAATATACGTAAATCATCCCTTTTACGCAGTAATTTTCTACTTTTGGATGAATATGGGAATAGAACGTAAAAATGAAATTTATATCGGAGCAGATCAGCGCCAAAGTTTAGTGGATTTAGTTGTCCCAGATGCCAGCAACGGAAAGTTAATTGTCTTTGCGCATGGATTTATGGGTTACAAAGATTGGGGCTGCTGGAATCTGGTTTCCGACTTTTTTGTTGCTCTCGGCTATGGCTTTTGTAAATACAACGTTTCCCATAACGGCGGCTCAATTGAACAACCAATTGATTTTCCGGATCTGGATGCTTTTGCGCACAATAGTTATTCCAAGGAATTAACCGATCTAAAATGCGTTTTGGATTGGCTGGAAACACAATTTGCTGTTTTACCAGAAATATATGTCATTGGTCATTCCAGAGGAGCCGGAATTGTGCTGCTTTCTGCTAAAGATATCCGCATAAAAAAAATCGTTTCCTGGTCGGGAATTTCAGATATATCGAAACGATTTCCGGAAGGAAAACAGCTAGAAGTATGGAAAACACAAGGCACAAAATACACTGTGAATTCCAGAACTGAGCAGAAAATGCCGCAGTTGTTTGAACAATACGAGGATTTTATTGCCCACGAGCAAGAATTGTCCATTGAAAAAGCGTGCAAGGAATCCAAGACACCAACCATGGTTATTCATGGCGATCTGGATACTTCGGTAGATATTGAGGAAAGCCGTCAAATCGCATCCTGGTTGCAAACGCGTTTATTTGAAATTGAAGAAGCAAATCACACGTATGGCGCTACACAACCATGGGAATCTACTGAGCTGCCGGAACATTTGCTGAAAGTATGTATTATTACACACGGATTTTTTCAAATTGAATATTGAAATGGTGCATTGGCTAGATAAAATGGTTTAAATACCAACTTATTACGCTGCGAAACGGCACAATTAGCGGTTAAATTGATCGAAATTATTACGTGTTTTCAGCTGCTGACAAAAAGCGATTGATTTGATCCTTGTTTGGAACTACACAAAAGTTCTTTGCAAGTTTCTGTCTGCGTTTAGCAATTGCATCGTACAAACGATCTCGGTAGCAAATTGGGATTAGTTTAAAAATATAGGCGATTTTCAGCGGGAGTTTCAGGAAATACAAAAGTGCAAATGCCGCGCTTGATTTCGAATAGAGGAAATAGTTCGCGTAAAAATAGAACGTGCTTAAATCTGGCTCGGGACAATTATTAGCCGCAAAAAATTCTTTGGCAAAGTCGGATTGCAAGGCAGCAAAGTAAATTTCTGGCTTTCGCTCCCAGCGTAGAATAAATTGAACCGAACGGTTGCAGAAAGCACAATCCCCATCGTAAAACACAATATTTTTATCGGCGTAATTCATGGTTCAAAGATAGAAATTTGCCCTAGAATAAATTCTTTTCAGGCACTTCCATTTTACAATCCGTCATTCCTTGTTATATTTGTCCAATAAATAAACTACGAAATAAAATTAGGATGAAAAATATAGCTGTTATTGGTTCTGGCACAATGGGAAATGGAATTGCGCATGTTTTTGCACAATTTGGGTACACTGTTTCATTGATTGATATTTCACAAGCTTCTTTGGATAAAGGAATTGCTACAATTGGTAAAAACCTAGATCGTCAAGTAGCGAAAGAAGCGATTTCAGAAGCAGATAAAGCAGCAACGTTGGCAAACATTACCACCTTTACTTCCATGGAGGAAGGTGTGAAAAATGTGGATTTGGTTGTGGAAGCTGCGACGG
>JBEDAD010000254.1:0-5033 GCA_041177985.1 Bacteroidota bacterium
AAAACAAAAAATAAAGCAATGAAAAAATCTAAAATATTATTCATTTTCACATTTTCGCTAGTAATGATTCTTACATCATGCAGTGAAAGAAAAGAACTATATCAATTCACTGATGTTTTTGCATAGCGCGCATCAAGAGCCTTCGGTTTTAATAAAATGTAACTGTTCTATTTATTCATCTCTATGTTCTAGATTTTAGAACCTTTTTTGTCATCTTTCGTATTATAACCTTAAACAGTTATAAATAAACTTTATAACGCTTTTAGATTATAAATATACATTATAACTATATTTTATTATATTTAAACTAAATTCATAAAATGATACAAAAAGCAGCCGTAATATCTGGAGACATTTTAGCTTCTACAAGTTTAGATGAAGCAGACAGGTTAAAAGTGCTCAAGAACACTAAAAAGTTGCTAAAGGAGATCTCAGAAAAGTACAATGCCTACTGCAGAATAACACAAGGTGATTATATTGAGTGTGCAACCCCACATTCAGAAAAAGCACTAGAAATAGCCTTAATATTAAAAAGCTTTATAAAAGCTATCCCAATTAGTGCTAATCCAAAATATGACAAAGACAATCGAGTTAAAGCATATAAAACATACGGCATAAGAATAGCCATAGGTTATGGAGAATTGCTTCAAATAAATGCCCATCAAAAAATAATAGATGGTGAGGCTGTCTATTTAAGTGGTCGATTCTTAAAAGACTTATCAACTCACGATAAAGAGAGAATGACTATCAAGACTACTCTACACTTTGTTTCGAAAAACGACTTTTATAATGATAATATCAATACGCTATTAGCACTGATAGAAGTGATTATTAATAAAGCAACATCTAAGCAGTGTGATGTGCTATTCAGAAAACTACTCGGTCAGAATGAATCCGAAATAGCAAATCGGATGAAGGTTTCTCAACCCGCTGTAAATCGTCATTCAACAAGTATTGGATGGAATGCAATAGATCAAGCCGTTCAATTTTATGAAAACCTAATACTCCAAGACAAACTAAATAATCACGCATGGACCTCTCTACCCTAATAACATTACAATTCATCGCACACCTTTTTACTGACTACTTCTTACAATCAGACAAACAAGCAAAAGAGAAAAATAAACTCGGTTTTAAGCGTAAATTCTTAGGCGTGCATTTTATCATTGCTCTGCTTACATCTTGGATTCTTTCTTTTCAAGTACAATTTGTATTTGTAGCACTAATCATTGCAATAAGTCATATTATAATAGATGGCATTAAAAAACACATCCATTCTAACAAAATAATTGGGCGTTACGCATTTTACATAGATCAAATATTACATATATCCGTATTTACAATAGCCTCCATAATTTTCGATAAATATTCTACTCTCTACCCATTTTACGGGGTTACAATTGAATGGAAATACACCCTAATTGCTGCGGGCTATTTATTGTGTTTGAAGCCCGCAAACATTTTGATCAAACAAATATTTAACTCTTCTGGTATTGTAATTCAAAGGGATGCTGACTTAGAAAAAGCTGGTCGATTAATTGGTTCTTTGGAAAGAATACTTACTCTGACTTTCGTGATTCTAGGAGAGTTCGAAGCAGTGGGCTTTTTGATAGCTGCAAAATCAATTTTGAGATTCAAAGATGGTGATACTAAAAAAACGGAATATGTATTAATAGGAACGATGCTCAGTTTTGTGATAGCCATAGGTATTGGCATTATCGTACTAAAACTTATTACCACCTAACATTTAGCGAAAATAAGAAACAAGTTCAAAAAACCGAGCGCAAACAGCTCCACCAATTGCATCTCTCTACAAATATCAATACACCGTAAACCTTTTGCTCACAAGATTATCCGATTCTGTGAAAGTCAAAATATATACTCCGGAAGACAAGTGAATTGGCATAATCCAATTAGAATCCTGGTGAATGAAAGCTTGGTTTCCATCCAAAATGGTTTGTCCGATAACCGTTCGGATTTGTGGATTTTCGACTTCTTTGGCGTGGAAAATGGTGAGCAAATCATTGGCATACGTGCACGAAGCAGCTGCACCTTGTTCCAGATGTCCAACGCCAAGATCCGTTTGATCCTCAATAGTAATCCATGTAGAATCTACGCAGCCATTTCCGTCTGTAATTGCTAGAACATATTCTCCCGCAGATAAGTTGTTTTGCACTACAGGACTAATCGTCAAACCATTGAGTGAATATTGAAAAGGCATTGCGCCACCAAAAACGGTAAAGGAAATACTTCCCATGTTTTGAAGGGTTTGTGGTGTCGTTGAATAAATCACTTCGAAAGAATACGTAGGGAAAATTTCCGCGGAATCTGAAATTTGGCAACCTATCGACGTATAGCACGTGTAGTAATACCAGCCGGATTGCATGTTTGAGATCGATAAGCCATTGTCACCATGCTGCCAAATCACGGAATCAATTTGTTGGTCATTCGACAATAAATCCAATGAGATAGAACCATCGCTTAGGGATTCGCAGGAAGAAGAAACAACTTCTTCAATGATAAATGGAATTGGAAGCAAATTGACCACCAAGTTTTCCGATTGGATTATTGCGCCATTACTATTGTTTGCGGTAAACGAATAGATTCCAGGTTGTGTTACGACAATCGTTGGCGTCGTTTGACCGTTATTCCATGTGTAATCAGTGAATCCTGTTGCATCAATCGTGACCGTTGTTCCCAAGCAAAATTCCAAGGTATCGCCTGAAGCGAAGGAATATGGGATAATAATAACAAGTGGCTGACCTTCCACAAGATCGTATTCCATGTTAATATCGAGATCTTCAAAAACGTCCACAATTCCACTTGGGTATTTTACGCGAATGGAATCAATGGTTGTTGCATTTCCAAGTCCAAAAATGAAGTGCTGCGAATTTTGACCCAAGTAATTTTCGCCGCAATGCACCATTTGCATTTGCGTTATGGAGTCCGTAAACACTTCGATAATGGATCCAATTGCTAGTCTGTTGGAAATGGTTCCTTCTAAATTAATTTTCACATAATTATTCTGATTACCGGAATTTACCCACAAACTAAGGTTGTTTGGTGCTTCATTATTTACTGCAATGTCGTAAAATCCGTCATTGTTCAAATCTCCTTTCACAGGACAATAAGCCAAACCATAGAGATTTCCCGAAATAGAGTCGTTGATCAACTCAAAGTCTGTTCCTTGCACATTTCGAAACAAAAAACTAGGCGATGGACTATTCGACTGTACACCTTGAGAAATCGCGCTGTATAAATCCTGGTAGCGGTCATTGTCCACATCCACAAATAAACCTCCCCAACCAAATATATTGTAATAATCTATATTATACGCTTGTTCCACTTGAGAAAACAATCCATTGGTTTCTTTTCTATAGAGTCTATAGGTTGCAAAAAGATCGAAATCGCCATCGTTATCAAAATCGGAGACGGAACTGCTCATTGGGTTTCCACCATAATTTTCCACGCCAACACTGTCCGCAATATCCGTAAACGTTCCATCTCCATTGTTCCTGAAAAGAGCGCTATAGCCATTGTATCTGTCGTTGACCACATACATGTCCATCCATCCGTCCAAGTTATAATCGAACCACGTACTTTGAAAACTCATAAAAAATGGATTATCTGTACCAGAAGAAACAGAAACATCTTCAAACGTTCCATTTCCCAAATTGCGGTAAAGTATGTTTCCGTGCGGAACACCAATGAAAAAAATAGACGATTCGTATATCGAAACATATAAATCTAAATGTCCATCGTTGTCAAAATCCGCAAATGATGCGCCACAGGCATACATGTTATTCAGCGTAATTCCTGCCGCAGCTGTTACATCTGTGAAGACAAATTGCCCATTATTGGCATACAATCGAACTCCTTCATCAAAATACGTTGCAAATAGATCTAAATCGCCATCGTCATCGTAATCCACCCAAAGCAAATGACGCATTCTTCCAATCGAATTTATAAAGGATGGAATAAATTGGAATGTTCCCTGGATATTTTTATAAAAGATTGGGTTGGAATTTTCCACAACGATGGTTAGATCATCCCAACCGTCTTCGTCAAAATCATAAAAAGAAACACCCGTTCCAAACTGGTTAAATGTCGGAGTTTGGACGTTGATATTTAAAGCAGTTGCTTGATCCACATACATTTGTGCACGTGCATTCGCGAGCTGCAAACAGCTTAAAAAAACGACTAACTTCAACCCTATTTTCATACGTTCCATTCCAAGTATTATTCTACTAAAACTATTTTTTCCAGACGACTAGAATTGTTGATGGAAATAAAATAAAACCCGCCTGCATGCTCGTTTAGCTTAAACGTAAATAAACCATTTTCACCCGATTTAAGGGCAGATGCAGCTTGCACTAAGCTTCCCGTAGAAGTGTATAAATTAATCTGCAATTCGTCCAGATTTTCGCCATAGCGAATAAATAAATCTCCCCCGCTGCGAATTGGAGAAGGAAACAGTTGAAAAGCAGACGTAGCGTTTTCCTGCAGTGAAACAAAAGTAGTTGCGACATCAAAAACATCCATTTGGTTAGCAAGAACCATAAGATTGCCTTTTGCATCCGTTGCACCGGCAATACCGACATTAATTGCCTGAAAATTCATATCCTGCGGCGTGATGAGATAGTTTGTTCTATAAATAGATTCACTTAGCCAAATAGAATTTAATTCATTCCACTGCAGCAATGGCGCTAAAGCTTCCGAAAAATTTAATTGCGGAATATTCGCTGGGAACATCGGTTCTGAGAACACCGTTAAGATTGAAAAATCTTCTGTTTCATTGGATATTTCGGCCGAACTCGTGTAAAAATCAACCACTAAAGGATTTTTTGTGTCTAATTCAATGAAATTTTGTTCTTGCACTATATATTGCGTGTTTTGAGCTAAATCTCTGGCAAAATTAACCTCCAGATCAATATTTTCAATCTCCACATTTTCATCCTGCACCGTGAATACGGCTCTGAAAATACTATCGGAAAGAAAATAACTTTCCCCGATGGCATAGGTAATTGAATTTG
>JBEDAD010000255.1:0-3396 GCA_041177985.1 Bacteroidota bacterium
CAAAAAAAACCGGCATCTTTCGAACACCGGTTTGGATATTTTATCAAACGCCAGTTTATTAACGCTTGTGCATTGGCTCGTCAGAGACAGTAAGTCTTTTTCTTCCTTTACGACGACGCGCAGCTAGTACACGACGTCCGTTCTTAGTTGCCATACGGCTTCTAAAACCGTGCTTGTTTCTTCTCTTTCTTACTGATGGTTGAAACGTTCTTTTCATGATCTATATTCTTTATGCTTTTGTCAAAATTCGGAATGCAAAGATAAATTAATTTTCAATAAATCAAACGCTTTCAAATAAAAAATATAAAAAAGAATTTTAAATGGTTTGTGAAGCCTATTTTTGTACACGAACAGACACATTCAAAACACAAAACATTCCACCAGCATGTTGAGACCTAAAAAAGAAAAAACGAAAAAAGTCAAACTTACGAAAGAAAGCATCCAGAAAGCAAAGGGATTGCTTACCTATTTAAAGCCTTACCGTGGCGCGTATTTTATTGGTTGGCTTTTTCTGATACTTTCCACTTCAGCAGGATTGATTTTTCCATTTTTAATGGGACAACTTTTAGGCGGCGGTTCCACCGAAAAACCTGTTTCGATGTCGGATTCGGTTCAATTGATTAACTTAAACAATATTAATACTGTTGCAATAATTCTTTTTATCCTATTTGGTGTTCAGTCTGTGTTTTCCTATTTCAGGGTTGTAATCTTCACCAACGTCACAGAAAATGCGCTGCGCGATATTCGGAAAGCCGCGTTTGACCGGTTGATTTTCATGCCAATGGATTTCTTCAACAAAAGCAAAGTTGGCGAATTGACCAGTAGACTTTCTTCAGATATTGCCCAAGTTCAGGAAACAATGCGCACCACTATTGCTGAGTTTTTTAGACAAATTGTTATTGTTATCGGTGGTATTGCATTTTTGGTTTTCCTTTCTTGGAAACTAGCCTTAATCATGCTCGCAACGGTTCCTGTGATGGCAATTATCGCCGTTGTTTTTGGCCGATTTATTCGTAAACTTTCCAAAAAAGCACAAGATCAAGCCGCTGCATCCAATTCTATTATTGAGGAATCGTTGATGGGAATTGCCAATGTGAAATCGTTTACCAACGAATATTTTATTCTAGGAAAATACAGCAAAGCGATTGAAGAAATTCGGAGTTTAAATATCAAGAGTGGCGTTTGGCGTGGATTATTTGTTTCTTTCATTATTTTTTGTTTGTTTGGAGCAATCGTTTTCATTGTTTGGCAAGGCTTATTAATGACGCAAGGTCCAAATCCTTCTCTTTCTTCTCAAGAATTCTTTTCGTTTATCATGTATACGGTAATGATGGGAGCATCCATTGGTTCACTGCCAGATTTATACGCCAGCATCCAAAAGACGATTGGTGCAACGGAAAACTTAATCGATATTATCAATACGCCGGGTGAAAAGCAATTGTTAACAGGGCGTTTGAAACCAGAAATGCGCGGAAACGTTGCTTTTGAAGATGTACGTTTCACCTATCCGCAGCGGGAAGATATTTCGGTTTTAAATGGCATTTCTTTCACTGCGAAATCCAACGAAACCATTGCTTTAGTTGGTGCGTCCGGATCTGGAAAATCGACGATAACTTCCCTCCTATTGAATTATTACGCCGTAAAATCCGGCAAAGTGCTTTTCGACGGCGTGGATGTGAAAGATATTGAAATCGACTATTTGCGCAGTAATATGGCAATGGTTCCACAAGAAGTGATTCTATTTGCAGGAACGATTCGCGAAAATATCAGTTTTGGTAAAACCACCGCAACGGAGCAAGAAATAATTGAAGCAGCTGAAAAAGGGAACGCGTGGGAGTTTATCTCCAGCTTTCCTGAAGGATTGGGCACTCAGGTTGGCGATAGAGGAATTCAGCTCTCCGGAGGGCAAAAACAACGCATTGCAATTGCACGAGCGATTATAAAAAATCCATCGATACTCATTCTGGACGAAGCAACATCTGCTTTGGATTCTGAATCCGAAAGACTGGTGCAAGACGCACTGAATAAGTTAATGCTCGGTAGAACATCTTTTGTGATTGCGCACCGTTTGTCTACGATTAAAAATGCGGATAAAATACTTGTGATCCAGCACGGAACAATCATAGAAACCGGCACGCACGATGAATTGATTCAAAAAAGCGGAGTTTACTCCAACTTGGTTGAATTACAAGGAATTGAGTTGAATTGACGATGTGTTGTTCATTCGGTAAGATGCTCAGAAGTTCAAAAACAGGTTTGACGCTGTTGATACCACTTGTTTTATTGCTGATTTTAGTCGGTTGCAATGCCAAAACAAACAACTTGTCCGACTTTAAAGCACTTGAAGGCACATGGATTTCTTCGGACAAAAGCGGCGAGTTTATTGAAAAATGGTCAACTATCGGCGATACAGAAATGGATGGAACGAGTTTTATGGTTTTGAAAGGGGATACCATTTTTTCAGAAGTGATGAAATTGATCATTAACAATGATTCCGTCTATTATTGCCCTCTTGTAACTGGAGAAAATAATGGAAAAGCAATTCGATTCAAGCTAACTTCTAAGTCTCCCAAGAAATGGATTTTCGAAAATAAAACGCATGATTTTCCACAGCAAATAATTTACCAATTCAAAGGAAACGATTCACTTATTGCTTTCGTTCAAGGTAACGAGGGTAATCGTTTCAGAAGATTAGAATTTAGAATGAGACGTTCTAATTAGAAAAACCAATGGATATTTAAGAATAAAAAACAGGTATTTAAGTATGCTGTTTAACTATTTTGTTCCCTAATTCGAGGAATATAAAACTAGTGCTGTCGAATAATATGATTTGAGTTTTATGCATCGTTGAAACTAAATAATCCTGTCGTTGACGTTCAAAGTTAGTAATGCAATTAAACTATACAAGGCATCTATCTAAATTATCATTTAATTACTTCCAATTGGTTATCATTCAAAAAGGAATTCAAACTCGTTGAAACGATTTAAAAAATAAAATACCAATTTTATTGCGTTAGGGATTGGAATGGAAATCCTTTTGCTGCTTTTTTTGCTTCAAAAGATTGCAATGGAAAGCCCGGCCCGCAGGGGAACGCCCAAAAAATTAGTGTACTTGCCACAACGTGCAATTTCCCAAAAAACGAAGTGCGCTACAGGATTATCCTACGTGCTCTTTGAATATTTTGTTCAACCATTTTAGCATCGCAAACATCAACAAAGCTGCTGCTCCGAGCAACATGAAATTCACAAAAAAGAAGTTTTCCTTGTGTGCGTATCCGTCCCACAAACTGCTCAAGGCTCACGGAATAAAGTTTTACGGGTTTAAGAAGTTGGGGGTTTCGGTTCACAAAACTGTCAATCCTACACAAATGTTGACGAGTGGTAGAATGTTCAATT
>JBEDAD010000256.1:0-6289 GCA_041177985.1 Bacteroidota bacterium
AATTAAATGCTTGTCGTAAACTTTACCAGTAGAACGTAAAAAACCTACGTTGTATCTCTAGTAACTTTGTTCAAAATTAAGGATATGAAGTTAGTTGAATTTTTTAATAATTACTCGAATGAAGCTGAATGCAAAGCAAAATTCAAGGAATTACGATAGAAACAAGGTATTCTCTGTAAAAAATGCAAATCAAAAGATGCGTATTGGTGGCTCAAAAGTAAAGAATTATATGAATGTAAAAAGTGTGGATTTAGAATGAGTCTTAAGTCAGGAACCGTAATGGAAAATTCAAAGCTTACCTATCAATATTGGTTTATAGCTATGCATTTAATGACTGCAACTAAGAAAACTATTTCAGCATTAGAAATGCAAAAGCAACTAGGTCATAATTACTATGAATGTATTTGGGGAATGATGCATAAAATCAGATTAGTCATGTGAAAACGAGATGATTTATATCAACTAAATGATGAGTCGGAAATCGACGAAGCATATTATTCGACGAAATATATTTTTGAAGAAAATGAGTTTACTGGACAAAAAGAAAATCTAAAAAGAGGTAAGGGCTCGCAGAAAAAGACAAGTGTTTTAGTGATGGCAAGTCAAAAAAGAGTTCAACGTAAAAAAATGAAACCAAGTCAAGATGCCAGTTATGGAATGCCTAAATATCTAAAAATGAAAGTAGTTGAGAACGGGACTATTGAAGAAATAAAATCTACAACAGAAAAATCATTAGATGAATCAAGTTCAATTAGAGCGGACAAAGCAAAGGCATATCCTAAGTCATTCAGAACCTATGAAAAAGTTGAACTATATGACATGTCAAAACATGAGTCTGGAAAAATATTACCTTGGAGTAGCAAAGCAATAACCAACTCTAAAAATTTAATAAAAGCTATACACCATGCAGTTGAAGCTCCTTATTTACAAAATTATTTAAATGAATTTTGCTTCAAATACAACAGGAGGTATTTCGGAGAAAAAGTATTTGACAGGCTAGTAGTTGCTGCGGTTTCATTCGTGTGGTATTAATTACTGGTAAAGTACCCGACAAGCATTAAAAAATTATTTGAGGTGCTCAAAAAAACAGAGCTTGAAGAAATGATTCAACAGGAAATACAAGGACAGTTTAGTCGCAGAATTTGGTTCTTGTATGAATGGATGACAGGAAAAAAATTAAATATCCCAGACTTAAAAACGGGAAATTTGGTTCCTGTTATTGATGAAAAATTACAATATGCAATTGATGGCGTAAGTTCACCTAGACATAAAGTAATTAATAATCTTCCCGGAAATCAAGATTTTTGCCCTCTAATTCGCAAAACAGAAAAGCTTGAGATGTTTATTGAATCAAATATCCGTCAGGAAAAAAGTAACTACTTAAATAGAGTTCATAAGGATGTACTACAGCGTGCTTCATCATTTCTCCTTTTAAAAGATTCAAAAGCATCATTTTCAATTGAGGGAGAAAATCCAAGAAATAATCGTGCGGCCCGCTGGGGGAAAACAATTGGTCAGGCGGGTAAAAACGAACTGACAATTGCTGAATTGAATCGCTTGCAACAATTGGTAATAGAAAATGACCGATTTATCAAAATGGGAATAAGGCAGCAGCAAGGATTTATTGGAGATAGGGATCGTGCAACACAAGAACCAATTCCGGATCACATTTCTGCAAAGTTTGAAGATCTTGACACATTAATGGCAGGATGGATACAAACACAAAAAGTGCTGACGCAATCGAGAATGGACCCCGTATTAGTGGCCGCTAAAATTGCATTTGGATTTGTTTTTATTCACCCTTTTGTAGATGGAAACGGACGTTTACATCGCTATATCATTCACCATATTTTATCGCAAACAGGTTATACCGAACAAGGAATCATTTTTCCAGTTTCAGCTTCTATCCTAAAACATATTAAGGACTATGCAAAAACATTAGAATCCTATTCACATCCAATTTTGAATTTTATTGATTGGAAACCATCTGAGAATAATAATGTCGAAATTTTAAATGATACCATTGACTATTACCGCTATTTTGATGCAACAGCGCAGGCTGAATTTCTATTTTATTGTGTTAACGACACGTTGGTTAATGTTATCCCTAACGAAGTCGAATATTTAATGAAGTTTGACGAATTCAAAAGTTTCTTAGATAATAAATATGAAATGCCAGACAATATGGTCTCCCTTTTGGTTGGATTTTTGGAACAAGGAAATGGACAACTTTCTAAACGTGCACGAAGCAATGAATTTAAAGAATTGACGGAGGATGAAATCGGTATAATTGAAGAGCAATTTGCATCGATATTCTCTGAAAATTAAGCTATGGAAGTAAAATCATACAAAAGATAGTTTTATCGTTTTTTACCATTTGCAGTATTTTTGACGGTATCTTTCCATTCCATCACCCCTTCCAAATCCTTGTAAAAGTTAAATTTTTCGACCTCCGGGGTCACAAAAACAGAGTGAGAGTGAAAAGTGAGAGCGATTCACTCAACTATGTTTTTCTTCGTTCTAACACTCATTCTCGCTCTTAACATGGAATGTTTGGATTATTCTCCTCATATAGGTGATAACAAAGCTAAGAATTGTTTTTCGCAACGAATAAACTACTTGATTTCATGGAACTGCCCGAAATCATTATACCGCTCAAGGATCGGTTGCTTGATCTGCATCTTTACTATATTTGAATAAAGTTTAGAAAGACCATGCAAGTAGTTACCTACAATAAGCAAACCGATACTGATCTACTCTACGAACATCTAGAGAAAGGACCTCTTTTACTGGAACTTAACAGTGTTTTTGCTGTGATAGCTCTACCGAATCAGTCTGGACTAGAGATGATCAATCGCGTCAAGAACAGGCTGCCCGGTAAGGCATACGGTGGATTGATCGCGGACTACAAAGGTTTTATTCTAGCTTCCTTGTTGAATGTTGAGGAAAAGCAAATCATGCTGACTGATGAATTGGCAGCATTATTCACCAATTGCTTTATCCGATTACCGTGGCAAGAAGATCACGCATCAAAAGGGATGACCATGCACGGGATGTTTCAGGGTTTAATTCTATCGGAACCTTTCAATTCTTTTGCCGGATCAATGGAGCAGAAAATAAAACAACAGGAAAATGCGTCACCTGACTTGAAATGGTTGATCTGCTCGAGCGCTAATATGAGCGGCGATCCAATGGGATCGATCATTCAGTTTGAAAAAGCGCTGCAATTCGGAAAGGAACGAGGGATTGAATATATGATCACATTTTCAGGGTTGCCCGAATTACCGGAAAAAGGTTCCTTCCCAATATTTTCTTTCACGGAAGGCCTATTTCGAATTGAACGACACGGGCCAGGAGCAGAAAATATCAAGAACGTTCTCCTAGGTAGAGGCTTATTTCAGGAATAAGATTCTTTTGAATGCTTCAAAATTATCCCGAAGCTCTATCTCATCGATCAAGTTAATAAGCGCACGACTATCATGATCCCCGATTGATACACGGGAACATTCCAAGAACTTTGCTGTCAATTGCTCGGCTGTCATGGGCGTTTTCCAATGGCCCGGCCAACTGTCAGATAAATTGTTTACGCCATTTTCGAGTTCTATTCGAACAATCATAGCACCGAAATCGGGAGCAATGGTGGGTTCCAGAATCAATTTTATTCGATCAAGGTATTCCTGTATTTGTGCGGAAGCCAACTTCTCATTGTTGTAGCTCTCAGAAGTTATCTCACCGTCCAACAAGGCTGATGCAACATTGAACTGAAAGCTGAATCGAGCCTCGTCAGCATCTTTCGGGAATGGTCGGTCACAATATTTGAAAACAGGTGCTGTTATTTTGATCCAACCCTTCTCGTGCCTCTCAGTATGAAGTTGCAATGCCGCATGAATAGCCACCTGCATTGCGGTGTGTGCGGGCCATTTTTTAAACGCAAATCCTGGACTGGTAAAGCAAGACAATTCTTTCATGCCATTGAGGACTTCCGAAAAGTTGAAATGTGCACCGCCGAAGACTTGTCCCCATCCACTACCCGTTTCAAGGATCGCGGAAGATGACGTGAGTCCGTGACGGGTCAAAAGAGCGGCCTCTAATCCAGATCGTGCGGCATTCCCGCAGTGAGTGGCCTTTGTCATTGTTCCAATATTCCCCGATATCCCCGAAGACCTGCTGGCAGCATAACCCAGTGCCATCATACATTCCTCCTGATTCAATCCGATCGCGATTGATGAGGCCAAGGCGCTTCCCATGGTGCCCACAGTACCGGGTGGATGAAAGCCCTGTTTCTCGAAAGGGAAATGATGCTGGTCTCTTGCAGCCGTTGCATCATCTGTTTTTGCTCCAATACGCAAACTCGCCTCGAATTGAATACCGGCAATAAACGCTTTAAGAAATGTTTCTCCACTTATATTGTATGCCTGTGCAATTGAAACAAGCGGTGCAAGGACGGGTGAAACAGCATGGGTCGGCGGCAAGAACATGGGTTCGAAATCCATTGCATGAATAGCACATCCGTAGATAAAAGCTGAATCCGGCAGATTACATTTCAATTCATGACCGATCACTTTGACCCCAGATTGATTTTCAAATTCTTTCAGATAGGACACCAAAATTTTTACCGTACTGTGTTCTAAACCCACCAGAAGTACACCTATTCCATCAAGGATCATTCGTTTTGCAATAGTCAGGGTCTTCTCATCAATCGCCTGAATGTCCAATCTATAGGCGCTTGCTACCAATTCCGCTGTTACATTCCCAGAGGGGTGACCATTCGATGTTTCGTGATTATTGGAATAACTCATGACGTACTGCGATTATTGAAAATACATTGCTAAGCTCACATTTCACAATTTTCAGCCCTGCGGTATGTTCCGATCTTATATGTTGCCAAAAGGTTTTCAATGTTCTTCTGAGCAAACTGGAAGAAGTCATGTTTACAGCGACCTTTGACTTGCTCAAAGGAATGTTCGTTGAATGTTCTTCCCTCAAGGGCAAGGTCAAGGGTTTCTGCTTCTGCCTTTTTCTTGCTGATGAGTGCGTTCATCCACACAGAGTTGTTCGGATGGTTCTTTTTGACGAGCTGTTCTTTTTCATCCCATTCGTTCTCTTGTAACTTGATGCCTAGGGACATGAATTTGATTTTGCGGTCTTTTATGGCGCGAATATAAAGAGGGTAGGAACCATCTTCATTTTGTTTGAGCTTTTTAAGCAGTATTTTTATTGTTACCATGTTGCTAAGATACATCATAGGTGCAACATAGGTTCAACAAATGTTACTTTTTCTTGCTTTTAGAGTAAACGAGACCAGCATGATTCAATGCTTCAACTGTCCAATTATTAAAGGATATAATTGATTTAGCAGAATCAATAAAAAATTTGGCTTTGTCTGGATAATTTAATTCATAGTAAATACCAGATAAATTGGTAATCAATGTAAAGGTTGTTAATGGATCATTTTTCTGAATTAGATCCAAAGCTTTATGATAATTAACGGCAGATTTAAATAACTCACCTTGCTCTTACAATGAATTTGCATTATTCGTATAATAAATAAGTTCTAAACGACTTGAATCAACAAATGGAAGGGCTTTTTTGAGTATTAAATTGTATTTATTAACACTATCAAACATTTTCAAATCTTGGTAGTAATTGGATAGAGTTGCGGCCGGATAGCCTTTTAAACTATAATTCTTTTTATTTTTCGAATAGTTTAAAGTGAATTCAGCAAAGAGAAAAGCAGGTTTTGACACCTTAGCATTGTATAGTTCAAAGTTTATTGATTTTAGCTGTTTTAAAGGGACTTGTTGTGTCTTTGAAAATAAATTTGCTGAATTCTTAACCAGCCACTCGTCAATTTCGTTTTGATTTTTGAATTGAGTGGAAACAATTTTCAAAATGTAATCCCATTTTTCAATCGAAGTTTTCGAATCATATTGTGTCTGCGCACTTATTGCATTAAACGTTATAGGAGCTTGAGATTTTTCTTTAACTGATTCTTGACAACCAAAAAGTAAAAAAACAGTATAAACTGAAATGCCTTAAAAGAGTTCCACGCAAAAAGCCATTTTTGAAGATTATTTTTCATTTTAAATTCAGTAATGTTAAACTCTTTTTTTAAATTGTCTCAAAAAAATGTCCTGTTAATGAAGCAAGTTATTTGCAAAAATATTTAAATGATTTTTGCCTTAAATACAATAGAAGATAATTAGGCGAAAAACTAGACAGGCTAATAATTGCAGCTGTTTCATATGTTTGGTACAAATTACTGGTAAAGTTTACGATATGCATTTAA
>JBEDAD010000257.1:0-3071 GCA_041177985.1 Bacteroidota bacterium
AAAGCTTAAAAGCTTACGGACGTTATGCCGGATTAACAAGTACAGTGATTTTTGGCGGCGTAAATCAAAACAAGCAAACGGGCGTTTTAAAAAATGGTGTGGATATATTAGTAGCAACACCAGGAAGATTATTGGATTTAATGACACAAGGATTTATTTCAATCCGCGATGTGGAAATCTTCGTTTTAGATGAAGCGGATCGCATGCTGGATATGGGATTCATCCACGATGTCAACAAACTTATTCGTGCTTTGCCTGAAAAGCGACAAAATTTATTTTTCTCCGCTACAATGGCGCCAGAGATTCTGAAATTGGCTGGAACAATACTACGCGATCCAATTCGTGTGGAGGTTACTCCTGTTTCTTCGACAGCAGAAATCATCAAACAATCGTTGTATTTTATCGATAAAGGAAACAAAAACGCCTTGTTGGTAGATATTTTGAACGAAGTGGATGCAACTTCTGTTTTGATTTTTACCCGAACAAAACACGGAGCAGACAAAGTGGTGAAACACTTGGTAAAACATGGCATAAAATCGGATGCAATTCACGGAAATAAAAGCCAGAATAACCGCCAGCGTGCGCTTAGTAATTTCAAAGACAAGTCGATTCGCGCATTAGTTGCAACGGATATTGCCGCACGTGGAATCGATGTAGAAGAAATGGAATTGGTGATTAATTTTGAATTACCGAACATTTGTGAAACGTACGTTCATCGAATTGGAAGAACGGGTCGCGCTGGAAACAAAGGAACTGCAATTTCATTCTGCGATTACGAAGAAAAAGCATATTTAAAAGATATCGAAAAATTGATTCATACCACTATTCCAGTAATAGAGAATCACCCGTATCCAATGGAAGTTTTCGTTGTCGAGAAAAAAGAACAACGTGGCGCTCGACCTCCAAGAGAACCGAGAGCTGGTGCAAAGAAACCGCGTCCAACTGTGGAAGAAAAACAAGCTTCCGCAAAGAACAAAGGAAAAAAAACCTGGTTCGGTAAAGGAGATAGATATTAATTTTAATGCGTTATGCGTTTTTAACTAGAAACGCATAATGCATTTATCTTTTAAAAATAAAACCATTTTCAACTACCAAATCGCTTTCTATATTATTCAAATAAAGCGATCCTGTTCCCAAGCCTTGTGGTAATTCGTTAACATATTCCGCAGTAAATTGACAAATCGCATTTAAACCAATATTTGATTCCAATGCAGATGTCATCCACCAAGAAATTTTTCGCTCTTCAGCAAGTTTAATCCATTCTTTTGAACCTGAAATTCCACCATGTAAACTTGGTTTTAGAATAATATAGTGTGGGCGAATCGTCTCCAAAATCGCTATTTTTTCAGATATATCGAAAATCCCTATTAATTCTTCATCCAAAGCAATTGGAGTAGGAGTGGAAGCACATAATTCTTGCATCGCTGCCCAATTTCCAGGTTTTATGGGCTGTTCAATTGAATGAATCTTTAATTTTGCCAGTTTTTCTAACATTTGAGGTGCATCTTGTGGTGAAAAAGCACCATTCGCATCCACCCGCAAGGTTATTTCCTTCTCGGAATATCTCGCACGAATAGATTCTAACAGCTCGCACTCTTTGTCGAAATCTGTTGCTCCAACCTTCATTTTTAAGGTTGTGAATCCTTCCGAAAATTTCTGTTCAATTTGTTCTCGCATGAAATCTTCATTTCCCATCCAAATCAAACCATTAATGGGTAGTTTTCTTTTTCCAGTTGCGAAGCTATTTTTAAAAATAACACCTTCACCGCCATTTTCAAGATCCAAAAGCGCTGTTTCCAATCCGAATTTTATGGAGGGATGGGTTTCTAAAAAAAGATGATTTTCAGATCCGGAGTCAAAATTCACACCATCCCTTTCTAAAATCGCACAAAAGCTCTCTATTTTTCGCTCAAAACTTTCCAGATCTTGAAAGTCAGGGGATAAACCTTCTAGAATACTTATTTCGCCAATTCCAGATGTTTTACCGTCTGAAAGTGTCAGAATCCAGCTGTTTTTAATTTGCATTACCCCGCGACTTGTACCTGCAGGATTTTTAAATTGCAATTTAAGATGGGTAAATGTTGCTTTCATAGCTTAATGTTACTGTTTTTGGCAATTTTTAATGGAAATCCTCCAGGAGATCAACGAACAAACGAATTGAATCAACCAATCATCAAACCAATAGCTGTTAAAACAGCAATACCGAAAGTGGCAAGTGCAACTTTTTTTAATTCGGGATCAAATTCTTTAGGATCTCGTGTCTGCATAACTTTCCGCAAGTGAATAATTAATACCAATCCTGGAACTAAACCAATATTTGCAATTGGATGTTTTAACTGAGCAATGAAAATGTAGTGACAAATCAGACCACCCATAATAAGGAAAGCATGGTATATTTTTGCGGCATTTCCACCAATTAATACTACGAATGTTTTTTTGTTGGAATTTTTATCGTTCAAGAGATCGCGCATGTTGTTTAAATTGAGAACCGCAGTGCTTAAAAGTCCAATACATGTTGCCGGAAGAAGTAAATTCCATTCAATTGTTTTAGCAAAAAGTGGATATACACCCAAAACGCTGACATATCCGAAAAATAAAAACACCATTATATCCCCAAAACCATTGTAACCGTATGCTTTTTTTCCAATTGTATACGTTATAGCAGCGATAATACTCGCGATAGCCAAACCAACATACAACCAAAGAATGGAAATAGGAAGATTTTGCGTTCCAATAAATATTAGACTTACAGCCGAAATAGCACTCAATAGTGCGGTAATTAAAATTGCAATTTTCATTTCGTGAGCGGAAATTACGCCAGACTGAACGGAACGAAGCGGTCCAACACGGTCAGAATTATCTGTTCCTTTTAAACTATCACCAAGATCATTCGCAAAATTGGATAGAATCTGAAAAAGAATGGTAGTCAACATGGCAAGTGTGAAAATTACTAAACTCCAATGGCCATTAAATTTTGCAATAAAAGAACCGAGAATTATACCAGAAAGCGAAAGTGGCAAGGTGCGCAGGCGCAAAGCTTTGATCCATGCTTGATTTTTTGTCATGGTACA
>JBEDAD010000258.1:0-3071 GCA_041177985.1 Bacteroidota bacterium
AAAGCTTAAAAGCTTACGGACGTTATGCCGGATTAACAAGTACAGTGATTTTTGGCGGCGTAAATCAAAACAAGCAAACGGGCGTTTTAAAAAATGGTGTGGATATATTAGTAGCAACACCGGGAAGGCTATTGGATTTAATGACACAAGGATTTATTTCTATCCGCGACGTGGAAATCTTCGTTTTAGATGAAGCGGATCGCATGCTGGATATGGGATTCATCCACGATGTCAATAAACTTATTCGCGCTTTGCCTGAAAAGCGTCAAAATTTATTTTTCTCCGCTACAATGGCTCCAGAGATTTTGAAATTGGCAGGAACAATACTACGTGATCCAATTCGTGTAGAGGTTACTCCCGTTTCTTCGACAGCAGAAATTATCAAACAATCGTTGTATTTTATCGACAAAGGAAATAAAAATGCCCTGTTGGTAGATATTTTGAACCAAGTGGATGCAACTTCTGTTTTGATTTTTACCCGAACAAAACACGGGGCAGACAAAGTAGTCAAGCACTTGGTGAAACACGGTATAAAATCGGATGCAATCCACGGTAATAAAAGCCAGAATAACCGCCAGCGTGCACTTAGTAATTTTAAAGACAAATCGATTCGCGCATTAGTTGCAACCGATATTGCTTCGCGGGGAATCGATGTAGAAGAAATGGAATTGGTGATTAATTTTGAGTTACCAAATATTTGTGAAACATACGTTCACCGAATTGGAAGAACGGGTCGTGCTGGAAACAAAGGAACGGCTATTTCCTTTTGCGATTTCGAAGAAAAAGCATATTTAAAAGATATAGAGAAGTTGATTCATACAACAATTCCAGTTGTGGAAAATCACCCGTATCCAATGGAAGTTTTCGTTATCGAGAAAAAAGAACAACGTGGCGCTCGACCACCAAGAGAACCGAGAGCTGGCGCAAAGAAACCGCGTCCAACAGTGGAACAAAAACAAGCTTCTGCAAAGAACAAAGGAAAAAAAACCTGGTTCGGTAAAGGAGACCGATATTAATTTAGGATGCGTTATGCGTTTTTAATTAGAAACGCATAACGTATTTATCTTTAAAGATAAAACCGTTTTCAACTGCCAAATCACTTTCTATATTATTCAAATAAAGCGATCCAGTTCCCAATCCTTGCGGTAATTCGTTAGCATATTCCGCAGTAAATTGACAAATTGCATTCAAACCAATGTTTGATTCCAGCGCAGAAGTCATCCACCAAGAAATTTTTCGCTCTTCGGCAAGTTTAATCCATTCTTTTGAACCTGAAATTCCACCGTGCAAACTTGGTTTTAGAATGATATATTGCGGGCGAATTGTCTCCAATAAGCCAATTTTCTCAGATATATCGAAAATCCCTATTAATTCTTCATCCAATGCAATTGGAATAGGAGTGGAGGCACATAATTCTTTCATCGCTGCCCAATTCCCCGGTTTTAGTGGTTGTTCAATTGAATGAATCTTTAATTCTGCCAGTTTTTCTAGCATTTTAGGTGCATCTTGAGGTGAAAAAGCACCATTCGCATCCACACGCAAGGTTATTTCCTTCTCGGAATATCTTGCACGAATAGATTCCAACAGCTCGTACTCTTTGTCGAAATCTGTTGCTCCAACTTTCATTTTTACGGTTGTGAATCCTTCCGAAAGTTTCTGTTCAATTTGTTCTCGCATGAAATCTTCACTTCCCATCCAAATCAAACCATTAATGGGTAGTTTTTTATTTCCAGTTACGAAGCTATTTTTAAAAATAACACCTTTACCGCCATTTTCAAAATCCAGAAGCGCTGTTTCCAATCCGAATTTTATGGAGGGATGGGTTTCTAAAAAAAGATGATTTTCAGATCCGGAGTCAAAATTTACACCATCCCTTTCTAAAATGGCACAAAAGCGCTCTATTTTTCGCTCAAAACTTTCCAGATCTTGAAAGTCAGGGGATAAACCTTCTAGAATACTGATTTCGCCAATTCCAGATGCACTGCCGTCTGAAAGTTTCAGAATCCAGCTGTTTTTAATTTGCATTACCCCGCGACTGGTACCTGCAGGATTTTTAAATTGCAATTTAAGATGGGTAAATGTTGCTTTCATAGCTTAATGTTATTGTTTTGGGCAATTTTTGATGGAAATTCACCAGGAGATCAACGAATAAACGGATTGAATTAACCAATCATCAAGCCAATAGCTGTTAAAACCGAAATACCGAAAGTGGCAAGTGCGACTTTTTTCAATTCGGGATCAAATTCTTTAGGATCTCGTGTCTGCATAACTTTCCGCAAGTGAATAATTAATACCAATCCTGGAATTAAACCAATATTAGCAATTGGATGTTTTAACTGAGCAATGAAAATGTAGTGGCAAATCAGGCCACCTATAATAAGGATAGCGTGGTATATTTTTGCTGCGTTTCCACCAATTAGTACAACGAATGTTTTTTTGTTGGAATTTTTATCGTTCAAGCGATCGCGCATGTTGTTTAAATTGAGAACTGCAGTGCTCAAAAGTCCAATACATGTTGCCGGAAGAAGCAAATTCCATTCAATTGTTTTGGCAAAAAGTGGATATACACCCAAAACACTGACATATCCGAAAAATAAAAACACCATTAAATCCCCAAAACCATTGTAACCGTATGCTTTTTTTCCAATTGTATACGTTATAGCAGCAATAATACTTGCGATAGCCAAACCAACATACAACCAAAGAATGGAAAGTGGAAGATCTTGCGTTCCAATAAAAATTAGACTTACTGCTGAAATAGCACTCAATAGAGCGGTAATTAAAATTGCAATTTTCATTTCGCGAGCGGAAATTACGCCAGACTGAACGGAACGAAGCGGTCCAACACGGTCAGAATTATCTGTTCCTTTTAAACTATCACCAAGATCATTCGCAAAATTGGAAAGAATCTGGAAAAGAATAGTAGTCAACATGGCAAGTGTGAAAATTTCTAAACTCCAATGGCCATTAAATTTTGCAATAAAAGAACCGAGAATTATACCAGAAAGCGAAAGTGGCAAGGTGCGCAGGCGCAAAGCTTTGATCCATGCTTGATTTTTTGTCATGGTACA
>JBEDAD010000259.1:0-4304 GCA_041177985.1 Bacteroidota bacterium
CGATCTCACTTTGGAGAAACATATTTTGATAAGAACAACACTTGCGCCATTTAGAAACCCTTTCTAGCGATACCAGTCCGAAGCTGTAATTCGTTTCCCCCTTTGAAGGGGGTTAAGGGGGATGGATTTACTAAAAAAATAAAATTCGTACAAACGCCTAAAAAATCCTAAAGTCAATGTGACCCGTCCTAAAAAAAGTTTTCAGATTTAACTTTTATGCGTGTTGCTCACCTCTCTTCATCTCCCCTCAAGGGGAGAAACACGATCATCCTTCGGAGAAATATATTTTGACCCGTCCTAAAAAAAGTTTACGATTTGACTTTTATGTATGTTGCCCACCCCTCTTCATCTCCCCTCAAGGGGAGAAACGCGATCACACTTTGGAGAAACATATTTTGGTATATTTGTGACCGGTCAAATACTTTCATTAAATTCCGCTTTTTAAATTCTAATGCATAAATGGACCAATTTGAATTTAGAGTTTATTAAATTTCAAAAACATAAAACTGAATAATGAGACGTGTAGTAATTACTGGAATCGGTGCATTGACACCAATAGGAAATAATTTAAAGGAATATTGGGAGAATCTGAAAAATGGCGTAAGCGGTGCTGCACCAATTACAAAATTCGACACTTCTAAATTCAAAACGACATTTGCCTGTGAATTAAAAGGATACGATCCGAAAGACCATTTTGATGTGAAAGAAATACGCAAATACGATCCGTTTTCACAATATGCATTGGTTGCCGTTGCGGAAGCTGTTCAGCATGGAAATATAGATTTCAGCACCTTAAACAAAGACCGTATCGGTGTAATTTGGGGCTCTGGAAATGGCGGTATTCAAACGTTTGAAGACCAGATGATGGAATATTGCGCAGGAGATGGAACACCTCGGTTTCCACCGTTTTTTATTCCTAGAATTTTAGTAGACATTGCTTCTGGAATTATTTCCATTAAATACGGACTGCGCGGGGTGAATTTCTGTCCGGTTTCTGCTTGCGCGACTTCCAATACAGCATTAATCGAAGCGTTCAATTACATAAAATGGGATAAAGCTGAGATGATAATTACGGGAGGATCAGAAGCCGCAATTACACAATCTGCGATTGGCGGGTTTTCCTCTGCAAAAGCTTTATCGACTCGCAATGATTCACCAAAAACGGCATCTCGTCCATTCGATGTAAATAGAGATGGTTTTGTGATGGGAGAAGGCGCAGGAGCTTTAATTCTGGAAGAATATGAACACGCAAAAAAACGCGGTGCCATTATTTATGGTGAAGTTGTTGGTGGCGGAATGGCTGCAGATGCTTACCATTTAACCGGAACACATCCGGAAGGAGATGGAGCCGTTTTGGGAATGCTAGAAGCGATGCGCGAAGCAGGAATTACTGCAAACGAGATAGATTATATCAACATGCACGCTACTTCAACACCACAAGGTGACAATTCTGAATTAATTGCAGCAAAACGTGTTTTTGGCGAACATAAAAACCTTACTATCTCTGCAACGAAATCCATGACCGGACATTTGCTCGGCGCGGCAGGAGCGATTGAAGGAATAGCTTGCGTAATGGCTTTACAAGAGGCAATAATTCCACCAACTATCAATACGACAGAAATTGAACCGGATTTTAAAAATCTATTTGATTTTCCTTTAGGTAAAGCAAAACAAAAGGAAATGCGGTATGCAATGAGCAATACGTTTGGATTTGGTGGACACATCGCCAGTGTGATTTTCAAAAAGTTTGAAGCGTAAGGATTTTACACAGTTCAATTAAAACGAGAGAAAATTGCTTAAACCAGCCGAATTAAAGGACATACGAAAAGAAATCTCTATCCTAGATCGAAAATCTTTGGAGGAAATCCTCGGGAAATTGATTCGGTTCAAAAAAGAAAATAAAGAACTGCTCAGCTACCTGTTGTTCTGGTCGGAAGATGAAATCCTTTTCCAGGAAGAGCTGGCAAGTGCCATTACCGACTTGATGCAAGATGTGAACACAACTAGTGTTTTTTGGGCAAAAAAAACGATTCGAAAAATTGTACGTCACATGAACCGTTACCTTGGTTTTTCAGGAAATAAAATCACTGAAATCGAGGTCCGCATTCATTTTTGCGAAGAAATGAAGCAACTCAGCTTGAACATCCACGAGAGTAAAGTCTTGGTAAATATTCAAGAAGCGCAAATCAAAAAAATTCATACCGCCCTAAAAAGTATTCACGAAGATCTTCAGCGCGATTACGAAGAACGGATTTTGGAATTAAGTCTTTGACAAAAAATTAGTTCAATTCAGCTTCTAAATACTTTGCAGTATAAGACGTGTTTTTGGCTTTTTTAACAACGTGTTCTGGTGTTCCTTCACAAATTATCATACCACCGCCTTTTCCGCCTTCCGGACCTATATCAATAAGGTAATCCGCCACTTTTACAATGTCCAAATTGTGTTCAATTACTAAAACGGTATTTCCTTCGTCTGTTAAACGCTGTAACACTTCCAATAACATCCGAATATCTTCAAAATGCAATCCAGTGGATGGCTCATCTAAAATATAGAACGTATTTCCGGTGCTTTTCTTTGCCAGTTCGGAAGACAATTTAATGCGTTGCGCTTCACCGCCCGATAAGGTGGTTGATGGTTGTCCCAATTTCACATACCCCAAACCTACCGAAGTAAGCATTGATAAAGGACGATAAATTTTCGGAATAGATTCAAAAAAGGGCGTTGCATCTTCAATTGTCATATCTAATATATCGGAAATCGATTTTCCTTTAAAACGGACTTCCAGCGTTTCACGGTTATACCTTCTTCCGTTACACATTTCACATTCCACGTAAACATCTGGAAGGAAATTCATTTCTATCAATTTCAAACCGCCACCTTTGCAGGTTTCGCAGCGTCCACCTGCAACATTAAAAGAAAATCTTCCTGCTTTATAGCCTCGAATTTGCGCTTCTGGCAATCCAGCAAACAAAGAACGGATTTCATCAAACATTTTCGTGTACGTAGCAGGATTCGAACGCGGCGTTCTTCCTATCGGACTCTGATCTATTTCAATTACTTTATCCAAATGTTCTAAGCCTTGAATTGTTTTATACGGCAACGGTTTTTTCACGCCATTATAAATATGCGCCAACAATATCGGGTAAAGTGTTTGGTTGATAAGCGAAGATTTTCCGCTTCCAGAAACACCTGTTATACAGCAAAATGTACCAAGCGGAATGGATAAATCAACGTTTTTGAGGTTGTGACCGCTTGCACCTTTTAGAGTTAGGAATTTACCGTTTCCTTTGCGGCGTTTTTTAGGAATTTCAATTTTCAATTCACCCGTTAAATATTTTGTGGTAAGCGAATCAACCGTATTTAATTCAGAAATTGGCGCTGCATTGATGATTCGTCCTCCGTGTATTCCTGCTCCAGGGCCGATATCCACAACAAAATCAGCCGCTTCGATCATTTCCTTATCGTGTTCCACAACGATTACTGAATTTCCAGCATCGCGCAAGCGTTTTAACGAATTAATCAAACGCGTATTGTCGCGCTGGTGCAAACCAATAGAAGGTTCATCCAAAACATATAGAACATTCATCAATTCAGATCCGATTTGGGTTGCCAAGCGAATTCGTTGCGCTTCACCACCAGAAAGCGTTTTTGCAGAACGGTGTAAGGTCAGGTAATCCAAACCAACTTCCAACACGAAATTTAAACGCGTATGGATTTCCTTTAAAATTTCCGTGCCGATTAGCCTTTGATCTGTTGTTAATTTCGCGTCCAAATCTTTGAACCATCCTGCCAATTCGATCAAATCCATCTGCGCTAGTTCACCAATATGCTTACCGTCTAATTTAAAAAAGTGAGATTCTTTTTTCAAACGCGTTCCCTTGCACGTTGGACAGCATTTTTTATTCATAAAGCTTAAGGCCCAGCGTTGAATTGCAGCAGAACTTTCTTCGGAGTGCCTTGAAACAAACTGAATTATTCCCTCAAAAAGAACCGCATTATTTTTTTTGGAACGCTCCATGTCCTCGTTTCCGTAAAGCAAAACATTCAAAATATCTTCTGGAATTTCTTCCAAAGGTGTTGCAATGGAGTATCCTTCTTGCAAAAGATACGTTTCCAATTTATCGAAAATCCACGTGCGTTTGTATTCGCCAAGTGGTGCTAAACCGCCTTTTTTAATAGATAATTTAAAATCAGGAATAATTTTATCAATATCTGCCTCCGACACTTCACCAAGTCCACTGCAATCCGGACAAGCGCCATACGGCGAATTGAAAGAAAACAAACTTGGTTCAGGCTCTGGATA
>JBEDAD010000260.1:0-7963 GCA_041177985.1 Bacteroidota bacterium
CTTTTAGGAGCCGCAGGACTTGCAATTGGTATGGCGTTTTCCGGAACACTTTCTAATTTTGCAGGTGGTATAATGATTCTCGTTCTGAAGCCATTTAAAGTCGGGGATTTAGTTTTGACGCAAGGCGAACATGGAATTGTGAAAGAAATTCAGATATTCAATACGTATTTGCATACGACAGATAACAAGGTGATTATTTTACCAAATGGGCCTGTTGCAAATGGTAATATAACCAATTTCACGAAAGCAGATAAACGGAGAGTAGATTGGACATTCGGAATTTCGTATGGCGACGATTTTGTACGTGCGAAAAACCTTGTGCAGCAATTTATGACAGAAGATAAACGCATTTTACCGGATCCTGAAAATTTTATCGGCATTTCTTTACTGGCAGATTCTGCTGTAACGATAACTGTGCGCGCTTGGGTACAAACAGATGATTTTTATCCCGTTTTTTTTGATATGAACGAACGCGTTTACAAAGAATTTGAAGAAAACGGACTACATTTCCCATTCCCACAAATGGATATTCACGTAAAACCAACATCTCATGCATGATTTGATGCAACATCCTCTGATTCTTGCGTACGGAGAATCCAACGAATTTGGAAAATTGCTTGGAATGAATTTTCAAATCCGCGATTTTGGAATGGTGGAATACTCCTTAACGGTTGAAAAGAAACACTTGGCAACACCAACTGCAGCGCATGGTGGAATAATTGCATCGCTTTTGGATGCAACGGTCGGCGTAGCAGCTTTGTCGACGGTTTGTATGGATGGAAAAGTAGTTTCTACAGTGGAAATGAATATCACATTCTTGGCGCCAGCTTTCGAAAAGGATCAGTTGACCTGTGTTTCGGAAGTGGTAAAAAAAGGAAATCGCTTGATTTTTATGGCCGCTAAGATCTTAAATCAAAATGGGAATCAACTTGCTAAATGTACCGCAATTTTGAATGCGTACCCGAAAGAAAAAGCGGGATATTAAACTGCTTAAAGATCTGCTACAAAATTAAATAGTGACGGTTTATAGCAATAAAAAATAAAAAACCGACTAAACAGTCAATTTGTGTATAAAATGTATATTTGTTCAAAATAATGGACATGGATAAACGCACAAAATTAATGCTTACTGCAAAAAAGTTGTTTTCCAAACACGGGTTTTATGGAACAGCAACAGCAAGAATCGCAAAAGAGGCTGGCGTAAGCAACGGGATATTATTTCATTATTTTTCCACAAAGGATAAATTAATCGAAGCAATGTATTTCGATGTGAAAGATAGAATTTTCCACTATTCTCTCGGTCAGATTTACAAGGATGCTACGCTGAAGGAAAGTTTTTATACCCTTTGGTTGGCTGCTGTCGAATGGAATTTAGAAAACCCGGAAGATTTTGATTTCATGCTGCAATTTGAAAATTCACCATTTTATTCGCTGGAAATCGAAAAATCCCATAAATATGTTCAAATGACAATGGAACTTGCAGAGCAAGGAATCGAACAAGGTGAATTTAAATTTGTTTCCCCTTTAATACTCGTGCAGGTTGTAGCAGGTTTGGTGGATACAACGGTTAAGTTTTTGCGTATGAACGAAGATTTGCAGCAAGACACGGAATATAAAAACAAACTTTTTGAGATTGTTTGGGACGCAATTAAAAAGTAATTAATACACGATTTAACAAAACGAATTATGAAAAATGTAGCGCTTATAACAGGAGCATCGAGTGGAATTGGTAAAGAATTGGCACTAATTCATGCTTCAAAAAACAGAGATCTAGTTTTAGTTGCAAGAAGAACGGAAGAGTTGGAAGCATTGAAAATAGAACTTACAAAAAAGTATGGGGTAGAAGTGCTTGTTCTTCCATCCGATTTGATGCAAATTGGCGCTGCAAAGAAAATCTTTGATGCAATTAAGGAACAAAATATTGAGATCGATTACCTGATCAATAACGCTGGTTTGGGCGGTTACGGAAAGTTCTACCAGCGCGAAAGAAATAAGGAAGTCGACATGATTCAGTTGAATATTGTAGCATTAACAGAATTAACACATTTAATTTTACCCGAAATGGTTGCTCGTAATAGCGGTAAAATTTTGAATACGGCAAGTACCGCCGGATTTATTCCAGGTCCGATGCAATCCGTCTATTTCGCAACGAAGGCTTTCGTAATTTCATTTTCGCAGGGAATCGCACAAGAGGTTTCTACGAATGGAATTACCGTTACAGCTTTGTGTCCGGGGCCTGTTCGAACAGAATTTGAGAAAGAAGCCGGAATGGAAGGCAGTGGTTTGTTTAAAAAAGCGGCAACTGCAATTTCTACCGCGCAAAAAGGCTATTCTGGGATGGAAAAAGGCAAGTTAATTGTGATTACGGATAATTCGCTGCGCTTTGCTCTCAATTGGTTACTTCCTTTTGCTCCTAGAAAAATGGTAATGCGCGCAATCGAAAAAATGCAAACGATTAAATAAGTGCTTTGTGCATACTTTCTTCTCGCTTCATTTGCGGTATTTTAACATGTAATTGTTTCCCGCCACTTTTTTTTAATGTAACTTTGTAGTATATTTTTTTAAGCATGCTCTTATTTTTAAATGATATTTCCGGTTCAGAAATCCTGCTTATTTTAGCATTTATTCTTATTTTTTTTGGTTCAAAAAGTATTCCTGGAATTGCACGCACTTTGGGTAAAACGATGCGACAAATAAAAGATGCCTCCAATGAATTGCAAACTGAAATAAAAAAATCAGGACTGGATATTAAAAAAGATTTGAATTTAGATGGCCTGAATTTAGAAGCTTTGGTGCGCGATACAGCGCAGGAAATACAACAGCCTTTGGATCAGTATGTGGACGATTTAGAGAATGCCGTAAAGTTTGAGCGACCTAGAAACACTATAGTTCCGAATGCTTTAGATCAATTACCACTTGAGGAAAATAACATTATAGAAGCACCAACTTCTGAAATTAGTTCCGATACCAGCAGCGAAACAAAGTAGGTAAATTGAATCATTTGTTGTCGTCGGTTTTGCACCCAACAAAATAAATTATGATTTCCCTCTTTTTATGACTACCTTTGCACTCAATTTTAAAAATATAGAATGACATTTGAGGAACTCGGGCTAAAGAGTGAGGTGCTGAAGTCGTTAAAAGAACTGGGGTTTGAAGCACCGACTCCCATCCAAGAAAAAGCTATTCCACACCTATTAGGAAAGGACAGCGATTTTGTTGGTTTAGCTCAAACAGGAACAGGTAAGACCGCAGCGTTTGGTCTTCCATTAGTGAACAACATTGAAAATCACGCAAAGACGCCGCAAGGCTTGGTTATTTGCCCGACGCGTGAACTCTGCTTGCAAATTGCAAAAGATTTGGAATCGTACTCCACACATTTAAAGGTGAACATAGTAGCCGTTTATGGAGGTACAGATATCCGCAAACAGATGACCGACATCAAAAGAGGAGCATCTGTAATTGTAGCAACACCAGGACGTTTAATGGATTTAATCAACAGAAGAGCCATCTCTTTGGCAGATGTTGAATATGTCGTATTGGACGAAGCGGATGAAATGCTAAACATGGGATTCAAAGAAGATATCGATGCGATATTAGAAACAACTCCCGAAAAGAAAAATGTATGGTTGTTTTCCGCTACAATGCCTTCGGAAGTTGCGCGAATAGCTAAGACTTACATGAAAGATCCTTTGGAAGTTGCCATTGGACACAAAAATCAAAGTAACGAAAACATCGATCACATCTACTATGTTGTGAAAGAAAAAGACCGTTATGCTGCAGTTAAAAGACTGATCGATTTTAACCCGGAAATCTATGGTTTGATTTTTTGTCGTACACGCCAGGAAACTGGAAGTGTGGCGGAGAAATTGGCTAAAGAAGGTTACAACGCGGAACCATTGCATGGTGATTTATCCCAAGTGCAACGCGATCGCGTAATGGATCGTTTCCGTAAAAAAGATCTTCAAATATTAGTTGCAACAGATGTTGCAGCGCGTGGTTTGGATATTGATAATATCACACATGTTATCAATTACAATTTACCGGATGATATCGAAAACTATACGCACAGAAGTGGACGTACAGCTCGTGCTGGTAAAAAAGGCGAATCTTTGGTGCTAATCAATACGCGTGAAAACGGTAAGATTCGTGCTATCGAAAAGCAAATGCGTACAACTTTCACATTGGGAACTGTTCCAAATGCGGAAGAAATCTGCGAAATACAATTATTGAAATTAATCAATAAGGTTATCGATGCAGATATTCGTGAAAAAGAAATTCAGAAATTTATGCCTACAATCATGGCTAAATTCGAAGACCTTTCTAAAGAAGAAGTAATCAAGCATTTTGTATCTACGGAATTTAACCGTTTCATAGAATATTACGAACGTGCTGGAGATTTGAACGCAACTGCTTCAAAAAGTGATGATAACGGATCTGAAGATCGTGGAAGAAGACGTGATCGTGGAGATGAAACGGAAACTGGAAAAACACGTTTCTTTGTTAGTATCGGTCGTCGAGACGGTTTGAACCCTGGTGGTTTATTGCGTTTAATTTGTGATGCAACTGGATTGACTTCTGGAAATGTTGGCAGAATAGATATCATGACTTCTTACTCTTTCTTTGAAGCAGATAATGAATTCGCTGATAATATCCTTAAAAAGGTGAACGGATCGGAATACGAAGGAAACCAAGTAAGTATTGAAGTTACCAAGTCTAAACCTGGAGGCGGAAGCCAAAGAGGTGGTGGCGGTGGTCGCAGAGATGGCGGTGGTTCTTTTGGTGGGAAATTCCAAGGAAATCGCGATGGCGGTGCGCGCAGAAGTGAAGGCGGCAGCAGAGATGGTGGACAACGAAGAGAAGGCGGACAAAGCAGTTTTGGTGGAAATCGCCGAGATAGTGGAAGCAGTTCAGCTAGCGGAAGTCGCCGTGATGGTGGTGGAAGTTCTTACGCGGAAAGAAGTCGCAGAGATGGCGATCAAAGAAGTGAAGGCGGTTCGCGAAGCGAAGGTGCTCCAAGAAGAGAAGGTGGGTTTAACCGAGAAGGCGGAAGCAATTCCGGCGGTGGAAGTCGTCCAAGATCTTTTGGAAAACCATTTAATAAAAAATCTTAATTAAAACGAATTTCTTGTAGTTTTTATGGAAATCAGAAACATTGCAATTATTGCACACGTTGACCACGGTAAAACCACTTTGGTAGACAAAATGATCGAAGCCGGTGCGGTTTTGAATGAAAGAGATCGTCCAACTGGCGATTTGATTATGGATAGCAACGATTTGGAGCGTGAACGAGGAATCACGATCGTTTCAAAAAACGTTTCAGTTACCTATAAAGGAACAAAAATCAATATTATTGATACTCCAGGTCACGCCGATTTCGGTGGTGAAGTAGAGCGTGTTTTAAACATGGCGGATGGTGTTTGTTTGTTAGTGGATGCTTTTGAAGGTCCAATGCCACAAACGCGTTTCGTTCTTGGAAAAGCACTTTCAATGGGTTTAAAGCCATTATTGGTAATCAATAAAGTGGATAAAGACAACTGTACGCCAGATGAGGTGCAGGAAAAAGTTTTTGACTTGATGTTTGAGTTGGATGCAACGGAAGCGCAATTGGAATTTCCTACAATCTATGGTTCTGCAAAAAATGGATGGATGTCAACGGATTGGAAACAACCGAAAACAGATATTACAGATTTGCTAGATCAGATTTTGGAATATTTCCCACCGCGCCCTATTGAAGAAGGAAATACACAAATGTTGATTACTTCTTTGGACTTTTCAACCTATGTTGGACGTATTGCAATCGGTCGTTTACACCGTGGTGAGTTGAAGGAAAACCAACAAATCATTATTGGAAAACGCGATGGTGCGCAAGAAAAACACCGTGTAAAAGAATTGTTTGTTTTTGATGGAACAGAACGTAGAAAAGTGGAATCTGTGCAAGCAGGAGATATTTGTGCGGTTACTGGTATCGAAGGTTTCGAAATTGGAGATGTAATCTGTGATTTCGAAAATCCGGAGCCATTAGCGTCTATCAAAATTGACGAGCCAACGATGAATATGTTGTTTTCAATCAACGATTCACCATTCTTCGGTAAAGAAGGTAAAAAAGTTACTTCTCGACACATTCAAGAGCGTTTGCAGAAAGAATTAGAGAAAAACTTGGCGATGCGTGTGAACGATACGGACAAAGCCGATAAGTGGATTGTTGCTGGACGTGGCGTATTGCATTTATCTGTATTGATTGAAACAATGCGCCGTGAAGGATATGAACTGCAAGTTGGTCAACCACAAGTTATCTTGAAAGAAATTGATGGTAAAAAATGTGAGCCAATTGAAGAATTGACAATCGATTTACCGGAGGAATTTTCTGGAACGGCTGTAGAAGCGGTAACAAAAAGAAAAGGAGAAATGACAAACATGGAGCCGAAAGGAGCACGTATGATCATTCAATTCCAAATTCCTTCCCGTGGAATCATCGGTTTGCGTAATTATTTGTTAACGCAAACAGCTGGTGAAGCAATCATGACGCACCGATTTATTGAATACCAACCATACAAGGGAGATATTCCAGGTCGTCAAAATGGTTCAATGATTTCATTGGAACAAGGTACTTCTATCCCTTTCTCGTTGAATAATTTACAGGATCGTGGTAAGTTCTTTATTGCACCAAACGAAAGTATCTACGAAGGACAAGTAATTGGCGAGAATTCTCGTGCTGGTGACTTGTGTGTGAATGTAACGAAGACGAAGAAAATGTCTAACATGCGTTCATCCGGAGCAGATGAAAAAGTTCGTTTGGCGCCACCAAAAATCTTCAGTTTGGAAGAATGTTTAGAATACATTCAAGGAGATGAATACGTGGAAGTTACACCAGAAAGCTTAAGAATTCGTAAAATATTATTGAAAGAAGGAGAGCGCAAGCGATCTGGAAAATAAACGATAATTTAGTTTAAAATATAATCCTGTCTTTTTTTAAGGCAGGATTTTTTTTGTTTACAGCGATAACTATCTTCAATTTTAAAATATTCTGCAAGCTAAAAGCTAGTAATTTTTTCGTTCTATAATCTAGTGTGAATTATTTGTTGAAAAGAAAACGCACATAAAATGTGGAGTCCAATGTAAAAGTTGTACCTTTAATCGATAAACTGATTAGCATGTTTGACGACGAAGACGAAGATTATTTCGAAGGAAATCTGAGTGAAGACCTAGAGCGTTTTGAAGGGTTTTTAAAAGGAGATACTTTGCCTTTTTTAGATAGCGATAGGTTAGAAGCAATCATGGATCACTATCTAATTAATAATCAATACACCAAAGCAAAAGTTTGTGCGGATCATGCCATCTCGCTTTTTCCGTACAATTCCTTGTTTCATTTGCGCAAAGCACAAGCTATTTCTGCAACTGGACAATTAAAGGAAGCCTTGCACTTACTTTCTCAAATCGAAAAATGGGAATCGCCAGGATGCGAATTTTTACTTACGAAAGCGTCTATTTTTAGCCAACTCCGCGACAGTAAGAATGCTATAAAATATTTCAAAGATGCCTTGGCTCTATCCGAACCGGAAGATAGAGATGAAATTTACTTGGATCTTGCCATGGAATATGAAAATGCCAACGATTATAAAAATGCCGTCCTCGTTCTAAAAGACGCGATAAAATACAACGTGCACAATGAAGGTGCGATTTACGAAATTGCATTCTGCTACGATCAATTAGGAGAATATGAAAATGCCATAAAATGTTACTCCGATTTCATTGATGAAAATCCATATTCCTTTACCGCTTGGTATAATTTAGGAAATGCTTATTCGAAATTGGAACAGCACGAAAAAGCGATTTGGGCGTACGAGTATTGTATGTTGATTAATGAGGATTTTGGTCCCGTTTATTTCAACATGGGAAGCGCTTTCATTTCGATGGAAAAACACAACGAAGCAATTGAAAGTTTTCAGAAATGCATGGAACTAGA
>JBEDAD010000261.1:0-6948 GCA_041177985.1 Bacteroidota bacterium
GAAAATTCCAAGCCGATATTTTCATCCAATAATGCATGAACGATGGTTGTTTTTCCTGCTCCAGATGGCGCTGAGAAGATGATGCATTTGCCTTTTTGATCCATTGGTAAATCGTTTGTGCTTGCTGGTAAATGGATACCAACCAAGTAAAATCTATAAGGTATTTAATATTTGTTCTTTAATTTTCTCTAAATTATCTTTCATGTCCACCACCAATTTTTGCATTTCAGCATGGTTGCTTTTGCTTCCAAGGGTGTTGATTTCTCGGCCAATTTCTTGTGAAATGAATCCAAGTTTCTTTCCGGATAACGGCAGCGACATTGTCTCTAAATAATAGTCCAAGTGATTCATTAAACGCATTTTTTCTTCCGAAACGTCTAATTTCTCTAAATAGAAAATCATTTCTTGCTCCAAACGATTATCGTCGTGCTTGGAATTTTCTAATTCTTCTAATCCCTTTCGAATACGAGATTTAACCGTTTCAATTCGCTCATTTTCATATTTCGGAACTTCGAGTAACAACCTACGAATATCTTCAATTCTTGCGCTAAATTCATGTTCAAGTGCTTGTCCTTCCTGGCGTCTGAATTCATTCATGTTTACACACGCTTCCGCTGCAAGAGAAATAATCCATTCTTTTTCTTCCGCCTTGATTTCCTCTCGTTCATTTATGTAAATGTCCGGCATCCGAAGAATTAAAGACATATAATCTTTCGTCGTTTCACCAATCAATTCATTTACCGCTTTTAAATCTGCATAATATGCTCTGGCAAGATCCTTATTTACCGTAAAATTCTTTGTGTCGCCGGTACTATCGATCTGGATTGAAACATCTACTTTTCCCCGATCCATTTGCTCGCTGATCATCTTGCGTATTTCTGGCTCTAATTCTCGATATGCAGATGCAATTCGGACATTAAGATCCAATGTTTTACTGTTCAACGAACGTATTTCGATGGAAACTTTTTTACTTTGATATGTTCCGGTGGCTTTGCCGAAGCCGGTCATGGAGAGAAGCATAAATTGCGATTTTTAACAATTGTTTCCGTAAAAATAGGAAAATTCAGGGAATGACTCTGCTAAACTACCATTTTGGTAGTTTAATGGAGATGTAAATCCCTGCCAATTTCTGTATCTTTGCACCATGATTTTATACAATGTAACAGTAAGTATTGATCCAGCAGTAGCTGTGGAATGGGTGGAATGGATGCGCTCCAAACATATTCCGGATGTTATGGCAACTGGTTGTTTTCTGGAAAGTCGCTTCTCACGCGTCAATGGCGAAGAAGAAAATGGATTTACCTACGCAACAACCTACCTAGCGGAAAGTCAGGAGAAATTAGACACCTATCAAACTGTTTTTGCACCAGCATTAAAACAAGAACACAGCGAACGTTACCTTGGGAAATTTGCAGCATTTCGAACATTTTTAACCGTTATTGAAGAATTTAAATATGATGAAAGTTAGAGCTAAAAAACATCTTGGACAGCATTTTTTAACGGATAAAAATATTTGTGAAAAAATCGCCTTTCAACACAAATCCCATCAGGGATGCACAAAAGTTCTAGAAATCGGACCGGGAATGGGCGCAATTACCGAATACCTATTAAAACAAACGGATCAGGATTTATACGTGATGGAAATCGATCGCGACTCCATAGCCTATTTAAATGTCAATTTCCCTCAATTAAAGGATAAAATTATTGAAGCAGATTTCCTGAAAATGGATCTAAAGAAAATAATGGGGGAAGATTCTTTTGCCGTAGTCGGAAATTTTCCCTACAATATTTCTTCCCAGATTTTATTCAAATGCCTCGATTACCGCGATCAGATTCCAGAAATTATGGGAATGTTCCAAAAAGAAGTAGCTATGCGTGTTGCTGAAAAACCCGGCACAAAAACCTACGGAATTATGAGCGTTTTATTGCAGGCGTTTTACGATATAGAATATTGCTTCACAGTAGATGAACACGTTTTTAATCCGCCTCCAAAAGTGAAATCCGGTGTTATTCGCTGCACAAGAAATGAAAGAGGTTCGCTTCCTTGCGACGAAAAGTTGTTTATTCGAGTGGTAAAAATGAGCTTTAACCAACGCAGAAAAACGATTCGCAATTCTATTAAACAGTTGATTAGCGGTACGGATTTTGACCACCCGTTTTTAACCTTGCGCCCAGAAAGATTGTCTGTGGAAGACTTTATCGAATTGACACAGGCAGTGGCAGGAATTGTGCGCGTGGAAACGGCAGAAAATTAGACGGGTTTTTCTAATGCAGCCTTTAATAGCTGAAGTTTTAGTTAAAGTATACGGTTAAAAAAGGTAATTTTTCTATTTTCTATTTAAAATGTATTTTCTTTTCGGAAAAATCACTTTCTTTGTAGTATAAAATACGAAAAGCATGAGCTCATCAACAATTTTTTACGGCATTGCAGATTTTGCAAAAATAGCATTTACACCTTTCGAATTTATTGGTGATTTTGTGAATTTTTCATTTATCTTGCTTGGATTTATTGGGTTATTCATTTGGTTGAACAAGCAGAAAAAATTCAATGATAAGGCCGCAAGCGATCCGAATCAATTAAAATAATTTTTATACCATACTATTCAAGGTTGTTGTTCTCAGATCAGCAACCTTTTTTCGTATAAATAAGCCTATAAAACACGTTTATTTTATTTTTAACGTATGAGCGTATTTTCCATAATTATTACGGCTGGCGGAATTGGCCGAAGAATGGGAGGAGATCTTCCCAAACAGTTTTTGGAGATTGGTGGAAAACCAATTCTAATGCATACCTTGGAATTATTTCACGCCTACGATTCCACCGCACAATTAGTGCTTACGCTGCCAGAAGAATGGAAATTATTTTGGGAAGATTTACTATTAAAACACAGGTGTGAAATTCCTCATTCTATAGTGGATGGTGGAAAAGAACGGTATTTTTCCATTAAAAACGCACTCGATTTATGCACCGGAGAGTTTATTGCTGTGCACGATGGCGTTCGTCCTTTCGTTAGTTTAAAAACAATTGAAAGATGCTTTTTAGCCGTGCAGGAATTCGGACAAGTTGTACCCGTTCTATCGGTAAAAGAATCCCTTCGATTCATCCAAGAAAACGAATCAAAATCTTTGGACAGAACGGCTTATTTTACGGTTCAAACGCCACAATGTTTTAAAAGATCCATCTTAATAGAAGCGTACAAAATTCCTTTCCATTCTGGAATCACAGATGATGCAAGTTTGGTCGAAGAAGCAGGATTTTTTATTCACTCGGTCGAAGGGAACGAAGAAAATATAAAAGTTACAACACCATTGGATATAATTTTGGCAGATTTTTTACTAAAACGCTAAGATTTGTGAAATTATATTTCGAATCGCATTCTTCGTTATCCGTTCTCCTTATATTTGTACTTCACACCAAGTAAATGAAAGTTACAGAACATTTGAAACAGGCGAAAGAAACACTTTTTTCTTTCGAAATTCTACCGCCGTTAAAAGGGAAAAGTATTCAATCAATTTATGATGGAATAGATCCTTTGATGGAGTTCAAACCGCGTTTTGTAAATGTTACCTACCATCGGGAGGAATTTATTTATAAAGAAAGAGAAAACGGTTTGCTGGAAAAAATTGCAATCCGCAAGCGCCCGGGAACAGTTGGGATTTGTGCCGCAATTATGAATAAATACCAAGTGGATGCTGTTCCACATTTGATTTGCGGTGGATTTAGCAAAGAGGAAACAGAAAATGCCTTAATCGATCTGCAATTTTTGGGAATTGATAATGTTCTTGCTTTGCGCGGCGATTCTATTAAAACGGAATCTACGTTTAAACAGCACAAAGACGGTCACCGTTTCGCAGTGGAATTGATTGGTCAAATTGGAGAAATGAATAAGGGGAATTACATGATGGACGACATCAAGCTTGAACCAACCGATTTCTGTATCGGGACGGCAGGATATCCCGAAAAACATTTCGAAGCGATGAATATGGCAACGGATCTGCATTATCTGAAAGCGAAAGTCGATGCAGGAGCGGAATATATTGTGACACAAATGTTTTTTGATAACCAGAAATACTTTGATTTTGTGGAAGCGTGCAGATCTAACGGAATTAACGTTCCAATTATTCCAGGTTTGAAACCAATCAAGACAATGGATCACATTACGTTCTTGCCTAAGTTCTTTAAAATAGATTATCCGGAAGCACTTTCCAAGGAACTTATTAAATGCAAAGACAGTAAACAAGTGGAGGCTTTAGGAATTGAATGGGGGATTCAACAATCCAAAGAGTTAAAAGAAGCGGGCGTTCCATGCATCCATTATTATACAATGTCTAATTCCTCCATGGTAAAAACAATCGCAAAAGAAATATTTTAATTGTATACTATGAAAAATTATTCACTTTCCTTATTGGTATTGTTTTCTATAATTATCTCTGCGCAAGCACAAGACCTTAAGTTGAAAAATGCTCTTGTAATCGGACAATTGGACAAGCAAGAAGACCGCTATTCCTTGGAAATCAATCTTACGGAAATGTTGTCTGAGGCTGGCGTTAAAGCTATGCCCTCGCTGAATGTTCTGAAATTAGGAAGCGACGCATCTATTCTTGCATCGGATTCTGTTCAAAAAGTGCTTGCAGCAAAAGGAATTGATACGTATGTCTTGATTTCAATTCGCGGGTACGATAGGAAATTCAAAAAGTCCGTGCGCGTGGATGATTTAACTACCGTTTTGCAAGCCGGAAATTTATTCCCACTCTACCGGGATGAGGTAACTTCCGTTTGTTTTGAATTTCTTTTTTATAGAAATGGCAAGTTTGTGAAAAGCGATATTTTAAAATGCGGAAACGTCTCGGATCGCGATTCTGTCATCAAGCGCTTTAGAAAAAAAGTCAGCAAGCGGATTTCGAAAAACTGGTTGAACTAAAAGCCGGTAGCCATCTAAACTTAGATAGCTTCCCACTTTTTATTTTTCAAAGGATATTCTAATCAATTTTGGTTGGATCTCCCAAACAATTTTGCAACGTATTTTCCAATAATATCAAATTCCAAGTTAACGGTATCTCCAATTTGAAGCGCATGGAAATTTGTGTGCTCGTATGTGTATGGAATAATACAAACTGAAAATTCTTTGTCTTTGGAATCTACTACGGTCAAACTCGTTCCATTAATCGTTACAGAACCTTTTTCAACGGTTACCATATCGTTTAAATACTGAAACGTATATTTCCAGCTTCCATTTTGATCTTCTATTTCAGTACAATTTGCTGTTGTATCAACGTGCCCTTGAACAATGTGTCCGTCCAATCGGCCATTCATTTGCATGCAACGTTCCAGGTTTACTTTCGTTCCAATTTTCCAGGATTTCAAATTCGTTTTATCCAAGGTTTCTTGAATCGCCGTAACAACGTATTCGTCGCTGGATAATTCTACAACGGTTAAACAGCAGCCGTTATGGGCAACACTTTGATCGATTTTTAATTCAGCGGTAAAAGGGGCAGAAATGGTGAAATGAATATTTTCCCCTTCTTTTCGTATAGCTTTTACGATCCCTAATTGTTCAATTATTCCTGTAAACATTGTATTTTTTAACAAAGATAGGAGAAAAGCGGCAAATTGATTGTAACTTAACACTTATCCATTCTAAAAACACCTTACAATGAAACGTAGTTTTTATTTTCTGTTAGTAGGAATATTTTTAGCTTCCTGCAATCCAGTAGCTTTTCGAGTTAAATCAACCACGCGAAAGTTAGCCAAAGTGGAAGTTGCGCCCCATTTTTTTGAAAAAGATTCTTTAACCTTAAAATTTTGGAAAGGCGGAACAGGTCCGGCAATAATTTTTATTCATGGCTTTGGTGGAGATGCACTACTTTCTTGGGAAAAGCAACTTTCGTTTTTTGCAAAAGAACATACCGTAATTGCGCCAGATTTGCTTTGGTTTGGTGAAAGCTCCTCCAAAAAGCCGCCAAATCTTTCTTCTCAAACAGAAGCAATAATCGATTTGATGGATTATTTACAGATAGAAAAAGCAACAATTATTGGACAAAGTTATGGTGGTTTTGTTGCCATTAATCTTGTGCAAAAAGCTTCCAACCGAATCCAAAAATTAGTTCTTGCAAATTGTCCAGGGACAACCTACGACGTTTCTGAATTAGAGAAAGTGTGCCAAAAATACGCAGTGCAAACAATCGATGAATTCTTTGTTTTGAAGGAGCAGCAACACATCCAACGGCTTTTTGATTTGGTGACTTTTACAAATCCCCAGCTACCAAAATTTCTTTTAAAAAGTGTGTATTCTGCTTATTTTGGAAAAAATAACGCGGAATTAACTCAATTATTGCGATTATTAGAAAAAGACAAGGAAAAATTTCCAAATTTTAATACGGGCAAAATTTCCACTTTAGTAGTTTGGGGGGAACAAGACGAGTTGTTTTCTTTGGCGGAAGGCAAAATTTTTGCCGATACAATTGGCGCTCAATTTAAAGTAATACCCAACTGTGGCCACGCTCCTCAAGTAGATCAACCAGCCGAGTTTTTACAAATATTGCAGCAATTTATTTTGGAAAAATGATACTCCACCTATTTGAATTCGGTATCGTTTCACTTTCTCAAAGTATACATTCAATGGTCGTATAGAAAGTGTAAACTTTTACAAAACAGTGTTGATGTGTTTTATAGCAAAAAAAAATCCCCAACTTGCGAAGGGGATTTATATAAGTTTAACGGATTATTACGCTACTTCTTCCAATGAAAATGGAGGGTACGTATCTGTTAAATAGCCCATGTATGCAGAAACTCTGAATCCCCATCGCATAACTCCGACAGAAAAACCATGCATTCCAGCAGGATATTTTCCTGTGAATAATACAATCCACCAAGCAATAAATCGAACAAACGAAGCTGCTATGGTTAGGAAATACAAGCAAAAAATATGAGGAATATAAACATAGAAT
>JBEDAD010000262.1:0-5007 GCA_041177985.1 Bacteroidota bacterium
TTGATGCACGATTTTGAGGATTACCAAACGTTTGAAGACAGCGTTAGTTTTGATTCCGAATTGAAAAACTGTTCGGTTTCCATGAAAGACATTTCTTATTTCGCGACGGCATTGGAAGGAATGGAGCAGCAAGTTGAGCTTAGTGCTGTGGTAACACAAAAAGTGAAAAATCTAAAAATTTCGAATTTGGATTTGAAAACAGGAAAAAAAACAGTGCTTCGGGGTAACCTTCATCTACCGGATTTTAGAGAAATAAACAAATCCTTTTTCAATGAAAAATTAAATTACGCCTATATTTCACTGGAAGATTTAAAAAAAATAAAATTGCCCGTAGGCTCAACAGACCGGTTTCTTTCTTTTGACACCTATCTCGAGCGACTCGGGAATTTTCAGATGGCGGATGTTCGATTGAATGGTTTTTATACACAATTTGTGCTCAAGGCAGATTACATTAAAACCAATCTGGGAACCGTAAAACTTGACAACGGCATACTTTTTACCGAAAACCGCAGCAATGGTTCCTATTTCTTTGAGCGATCTGGCGCAAGCGAATACGATGTCAAAATAGATGATTTTCAATTAGGAGAATTTCTACAAGACAAAAATTTCAACACCGTAAAAGGGCAATTTTTCCTTTCAGGCGAAGCCTTTTCGCTGGCGGATATTCGTTTTGATGTCATTGAAGGAAACCTAGAGAATTTTGATTATTTAGGCTATTCTTACACACATATTTTTATCTCAGCAGGAAGTTTTATAGACAATAAAATAAACGCCAAAATTGAAGTCAAGGATGATAATTTGAAGCTGGTTTACGATGGTTTCATTGATTTTAATGGCAACCAACACATGCAGTTTTCAGTTGATTTGTCCAAAGCGATTCTCACCAATCTAAACATCACAACCTCCGATAGCAGCAGTTTAACTTCCAAGTTCAAGGTGAATATTTTTGGGAAATCAGCAAATAATATGTTTGGTGAAATCACCATGGATGGGATACTGTATAAAGAAGGAAATCGAGAAGTTAAAATCCCAAGTTTGAAAATCGAAGTGCTGCGCGGAAAATTGGAAGATGAATTTTGGATCAATAGCGACATGGCGACGGTTAATTTACGCGGCAAAATCGATTTCAGCACATTAGTGAGCGATTTCAATGACCAATTTCAGAAAGTTTTTCCGTCTATTGCAGAAACGAATACAGCCAAAAAGAAAACCAAAAAAGCACCAAGCCATTTCTCCTATTCGATCACCAGCAATCGGTTAAATGATTTTCTTTCCATTTTTGCACCAGACCTACAAGTTGCACCAAACACAACATTAAAAGGGAATTACGACGGACGAATAGAGGATTTTTCGATGGTGCTGCTTTCTCCAGAAATCATCTACCAAGACTTGCGCTTTCAAGGTGTAAATTTGATTCAAAACCTAAATTCCACAAGTATTTCTGCAAATTATAACCTACAGAAATTTATCTACAACGATTCAATTGCTTTGGACAAAGTGTTTTTTAGCACAACGGGACAGCAAAACCGTTTGAATTCCGAATTATCTTGGAATCAAAATGGGACAAACAATTCCTTAATTGTTTGGGAAACCAATATTGAAAGTTTCAACAAACTTAATTTCAGGCTTCGTCCATCCTATTTCAGTATCAACGAGCAGCGCTGGGAAATTGAAAATGAATCCTTCCTTTCGCTCGCAGAGAATAAAATTGAAATCGAAAAATTCAAAGTACAGCGCAACAATCAATTCGTTGGAATTGACGGTTTAATCTCTCGAAATGATGCCGATAAATTAAATTTCATCATCAACGAAATCGATCTAGAAGAATTGGGTTCCTTAATCGGTTCAGATGTTAAAATGGATGGCAAAATGAATGCTTGGGGTTACCTTTCCAATCCTTATTCCAATTTTTTATACGTTGGCGATGCAACACTTAAAAACCTTCACTTGAACAACCAGGAAGTTGGTGATATTTATTTGCAGTCCCAATGGAATCGTGGGAATCAAAGTGTTGGTTTGACGGGTGAACTCCTTTACCGAGGCAACCAAACATTTGACTTTGAGGGAAGCTATTTTACGGATAGAAAAGAGGATAATTTGGATTTCAACCTGGTTTTCGATCAAACAGATTTGAAATTTACAAATGCCTTTATGGATCCTGATGTTGTGAATAATATTAAAGGATTATTGGATGGCAGACTAAAAGTAACAGGTTCTCCGGAATTCCCTAAGTTGGAAGGCGATGTTGAACTTATCGGTGGAAATGCAAAAATAGAAGTACTGGGCGTTAATTTCGGATTGGACGGGAAGATTTCTGCGGATGAATATGGCTTTTACATAGATAATATGCCAGTAACCGATGAGGAAGGAAATAGTGGGATGATGGTAGGATCAATTTACCACAACAAGTTTAAAGATTGGAATTTTGACTTACAATTTGACTTGGAAAACAGCCTTTCCTCCTATCAATCGCCATTATTTGCCACAGGATATAAAAACACCGAAAAATTTCTTGTGTTGAATACAAAATATAAAGAAGGAGAATATTACAATGGAAGAGCATTTGTAACTGGGTCTGCCAATATATTTGGATACGCAGACAATGTTGAAATAACCGTTGACTTGCAAACAAAAAAAGGGACAAATATTAATTTCCCAATGTACGGAGCTGGCGAATTATCCGAGGAAGAAAGTTTCATTTCCTTCAAGAAAAAGGGAGAAGACCAATATACCTTGGAACCTGCAAAAATTGACTTTACAGGAGTGGATTTAAACCTTAATTTCCGTGTAACACCAGAAGCAAAATTGAAGATCATTTTCAACGAGCAATTGGGCGATGAAATTACCGCTTCGGGAAGTGGAAATATCTCCATTAAACTTGATAATCTTGGAGATTTAACCATGGATGGAACCTACCGCGTAAAAGAAGGAATGTACAACTTTGCCATGGGTCCAATTAAGCAACCTTTCCATATCCAAGAAGGCGGAGCGATTACTTGGACTGGCGATCCATACACTGCAACCTTGGATATTAAAACCTATTACGAAGTAAATGCCAATTTATCTGAAATATCGCCTGACAAACTGCAAGGAAATGGCACTGGATCAAATCAGAAAGTATTGTGCTACTTAGGTTTAACCGAGTCGTTGATGAAACCAACAATTGCATTTGATATAAAAGTACCAAAAGCGGACGAGTCCGGAAAAGCACTACTCGCAAGAATAACTGGTGAAGAAGACGAATTGAACCGACAATTTTTCTCCCTATTATTGTGGAAACGATTCCAACCATTAAAAGGAAGTACTTCCGTTGGTGGTTCCGCCGCAATGGATTTGGTTTCCAACCAAATTAATTCCATGCTTTCTCAAGTCTCCAAGGATTACAAGTTAAATGTGAATTTGGATGCCGATAATCTAACGGGTGAAAATACCATGGCACTTGGTGTTTCCAAAGGATTTTTGGATGACCGACTGATTTTCACCGGTAGTTTTGGTGTGGAAAATTATGCGGAAAGCAGCCAGCAAACCCAAAGTGCATTTATTGGAGATGTAAGTTTAGAATATTTACTGAACGAAAGCGGAACGGTGCGGATAACCGTTTTCAATGAATCAAACGATTATTCCATTATTCAAGACAAAAACCTCGGGTTGTTCACCCAAGGAGCAGGTTTGAATTACCAGGAGAACTTTAGTGATTTTGAAAACTTTAAATTCGCACAATACGTTTTGGATGTCTTCCGGAAAAGAGAAAGTAAAAAATTTCCCGTTAAACGTAAAAAACGGCAAACGCCTGTTCCACCGAAAAAAGAAGTCGTTCTGCCAAAGTAAAATAAAGGAATTTCACTTTGAAACTTTACGAACTATTTATTATAGTCGAAAATAGAATCAATTCTGTATTTTTACACCTTCAAATACCAACAGAACGTTAGCTCTTTATGAAAAAAGTATTAATTGCCAACCGAGGAGAAATTGCACGCCGTGTAATACGAACACTTAAAAAAATGAACATTGCCAGTGTTGCAATATATTCGGATGCCGATCGAAATGCACCGCACGTTTTGGAAGCAGATGAAGCAGTTTATGTTGGTGAAAGTCCTTCGTCGGAAAGTTATCTGAAGCAAGATCTAATTTTAAAATACTGCAAAGAACTAAATGTCGATGCCATTCATCCGGGTTATGGATTCTTATCTGAAAATGCAACTTTTGCCCGAAAAGTAAAAGAAGCGGGAATGAAACTGATTGGACCTTCCCCAGATTCAATGGATCTTATGGGAGATAAATTATGTGCGAAACAAGCCGTAAAATCTTATAATGTTCCATTAGTTCCAGGTGTGGATGAAGCGATTACAAATGTCGATGCAGCAATATTGATTGCAGAAGAAATTGGTTACCCAATCTTAATCAAAGCTTCTGCCGGTGGCGGCGGAAAAGGAATGCGACTAGTTGAAAGATCGGAAGATTTTGCCGAACAAATGCGCATGGCACAGAATGAGGCACGCTCTTCCTTTGGCGACGATGCTGTTTTTATTGAGAAATTTGTTACGAAACCAAGACACATTGAAATTCAGGTTTTCTCGGATAGCTTAGGCAATTCCGTCTATTTATTTGAACGCGAATGTTCGATTCAACGGCGCCATCAAAAAGTTATTGAGGAAGCACCAAGTGCAGTTGTAACGCCGGATTTACGCAAACGAATGGGAGAAGCAGCAGTTGCGGTATGCAAAGCTTGCAACTACGAAGGTGCCGGAACAGTTGAGTTTTTGGTAGATGCAAACATGGATTTCTTCTTTTTGGAAATGAATACACGTTTGCAAGTGGAACATCCCGTTACCGAAGAAATTACAGGATTGGATTTAGTGGAATGGCAGATTCGCGTTGCACGTGGTGAAAGACTTCCTAAATTACAAGACGAGTTAACCATAAATGGCCATGCAATTGAAGTACGCGTTTATGCAGAAGATACTTTAAATGGATTTACGCCGGATATTGGAAACTTACAACGGTATA
>JBEDAD010000263.1:0-3638 GCA_041177985.1 Bacteroidota bacterium
CGTCTCTAAATGAAGTGGATAAGGAACTTACATTTTCCATGTATCCAAACCCTTCTAGTAGCACTGTAACGGTAGTATTTGAAACCGCATCAGAAAAGCACATTCAGTTGGTTGATTTTTCCGGACGAATCTTAGTGGACGAATCGACGCAAGAAAAAGTGTTTACTATAGAAGGTGAGTTGTTCCATAACGGGATGTATATTTTAAACGTGCAGGAAAACAAAGGTAAATTAGGTTCACGCTTACTAATTTTAAATTAATGCGGTTTCTACTTTTCTTGCTCTTAAATTTTGGCGCACTTTATATCGGCGCGCTCCTAATGGGCGGAAGTCCGGCTGAAAACAATTGGTACAACCAGCTTCCTACAGCGCCATGGACGCCTCCGGGTTGGGTTTTCGGTGCCGCTTGGACAACAATTATGATTTGTTTCACTTTTTACATGTCCAAACTGTATACGCAAGTTCCGGCAGCTCAACGAAAATTTTTAGTGCTGCTTTTTTCTGCGCAGTGGCTCTTGAATGTACTTTGGAACCCTGTATTCTTTAACTGGCATTTCATTGCAATTGGCGCTTTAGTAATTTCAACGCTGTTGGGCGTTTTAATTTTCATGCACGTTAAATTGGCGAAAGGAAACAAAATCTTGCTTTTCCTTCTTCTTCCATATTTAGTTTGGTTAGCAGTTGCTTTAAGTTTGAATCTATATCCCCTTATTTTTAAAGGATAAGTTCTTTTATGAACTAAACGGTTCGGTAAATAATAAAAAAACCCTGCAGACAATAGTTTACAGGGTTTTTCAATTCTTTTAATCTGCTTTTAACAAAATTCCGCGTAGGCTTCTGTTAAATTATCCGCAATCATTTGAGCCGTTCCGCCCTCAATGTGGTGGCGCTCCAAGAAATGCACCAACTTACCATCTTTAAATAATGCAATGGATGGGGAAGATGGAGGATAAGGCAAAAAATACTTTCTCGCTTGCGTTACTGCTTCGCCATCTACTCCTGCAAAAACGGTTGCAAGTCCAGCTGGAATTGTTGCGCCTTTTAAAGATAACTTTACGCCTGGACGCATATTCCCTGCAGCACAGCCACAAACGGAATTTACAACAACTAGTAAACATCCTTTAGAATCTTGAATGGTATGATCTACCGCTTCTGGTGTGGTTAATTGCTCAAATCCGACCTGAATGAGATCTTCTTTCATTGGTCGTACTAACTCTGGTGGGTACATATATATCGTTTTAATTATTACCTGTTACAAAAATACAAAATCAATAAGCTAATTTCCGTTTTTGCTTTTATTTTATTTCTGCAAACGGGAATACCTAATTTCTTTATCCATTGGAATGGAATGTAGTAAATGATCCGCTAATTCTTTTCCTAAAAGCGGCGCCAACAAATAACCTTTCGCTCCAAGCCCGTTGTAAACAATAAGTTTTGGAAACGTTTCATGTCTTCCCATAATTGGTCGCCGATCTAATGTCGTTGGGCGAATACCGGCCGTCTGTTCTGTAATGGTATACGGAGCGGAAGTGAGATAGGAAAGATGGTCGCAAATCTCCTTTCTTCCTTCGGCTGTTGTTGTGTCGTTGCAGGTGTTCCAAACATAAGTAGAACCTATTTTAAAGGTTTTATTTCCGGATGGAAGCACAAAACATTTCCGGTTTAAAGATTCATTTTCTGGCAGTGAATCAGAGGTTATCGTGAGAATTTCGCCTTTTGTCGGGTTGATTGGAATCGCTCCAAACCAAGGATTATTGCGTACTTCAACACCTTCACAAAAAATAATGCCATCAAAGGATTCGTCATTGTATTGACCGGTTTCAGGATCAATTTTTGTATAATCAACTTCTTCGTTTACCAACTCCAAAACCGTGGAAAGCCATTTTTTTGTTTCTTCCAAAAAGGAACGCGTAGCAATAAAAGCACTGTTTTTTACGCGACCGGAACCAAATAAATTTGTTGCTTTTGCATACGTTAAATCGTCCGATGAAACTTTCGTAAGGTACGCACTAAATTCTTCCAACTCCTGTTTGCTTAGCCAAAAGTCACGCTCTTGCTCAGAGGAAAATAAACGTCGAATAGTAATGGAATGCATGAATTGGTGTCCGCATTTTTCGCCTAATGTTGCATAAAATTCTTTGGCAAATGGCAGAAACGTATCTACCCGCCACGATTTTGTCATTCGACGGAAAACGATTGGATTAATCATACCAGCCGCGACTATGGAACTACGGTTTTTACCATTGTCTATCATTTTTACGGAATGCCCCTCAGAAACCAACGCTTTAGAGATAGAAATCCCAGCGATTCCGGCTCCTATTATTAGAAATTTCTGTTGCTCCATTATTTCGTTATTGCTAAACTTAAAATACTGATGCGAATATCCGGATAATTTTTTTGAATGGATCGAGCCAATGCTTCCAGTGTCGCGCCTGTTGTTACAACATCGTCTACAAGTGCAATATGTTTTATGCTCTGTTTCCCCTTTTTTAGTATAAAATTGTCTACAACATTGTCCCAACGTGCAAATTTTCCTCTGGTGGTTTGGCTTTCTGTATGTTCTTGTTTTTTAAGGAAATTAGCGTCCATTTTTACGGATAAAACAGCAGCAATTCCTGCAGCAATCTGCTCGCTTTGATTGTAGCCACGGACAAATTCTTTTTTTGGATGTATTGGAACTGGAACAAGTAAATCTAAGTCTTTAAATACTTCCAATAATTTTATTTTTCTTCCTATTTCCTTGCCGAATGCAACGCCAACTGTTGGGTTGGACTGGTATTTCAATGCGTGCAGAATTTTTTGAGAAGATTTCCCTTTTTCAAAAACTAATAATGCGTATGTCCCTGCAAATGAAACCCTTCCCCAAAATAATTGGTCTAGTTTTGTGGGTTCAGTGTGTAATTCAAAATAGGTATACACTAATTCGCCATGACAAAAAGAGCAAACCCACTCCTCCGAAGCAGCAAGTTCATTATTACACATTAAACAACTTTCCGGAAAAATTATAGGGCTAATCGATCGGTAGAGGTTTTTCCAAATTTTCGGCTGAAAAAGCAGTCTTTTCATACCCAAATCTAAGGAAAAAATCTATACACAATTTAGTGTTTAAAATATCAATAATTATTTCTTGACTTTGGCGTAAAAAGGACCTAATTTTATAGAACATTTTTCAAACTTCTTTGAATTCAACTGTTTGACCAATTAAATAAATTTATCCACAAAGCACTGTCGCAGCGATGTGAATATCTTTCACAACAATGTTAATAAACTTGTTAAGGTTTGCCTATAAAGGCTTTCCGATTACTAATGTTAATAACATTGACTTTTTGTGAATTTCTTTAGTTGCGAAAGGGAAGTATTTTAACAATTTTTGTAAGCCCAAATAAAGGGATTTTATCAAAAATTTTTCTTGGATTACAAAGAAGGGGGAGACGAAAGACCAAAGCTTACAAAAAAATAGTGCGTCGTACATGTTGATGCATTTTTATAATTAAACAAAAACACAAAAAACACAATAAATAAAATGGCACAAGTAGAACCAATTTTAGCGAAAGACAATAATAGATTTGTTCTATTTCCAATTCAACACGATGACATCTGGTCTTTTTATAAAAAGGCAGAAGCGAGTTTTTGGACGGC
>JBEDAD010000264.1:0-6001 GCA_041177985.1 Bacteroidota bacterium
TCAAATTAGAAGAAGGAATAGATATTGAATTTTTATCCAAACAAACACCAGGTTTTTCTGGTGCTGACATTGCTAATTTGTGTAATGAAGCAGCTTTGATTGCAGCACGAAAAGACAAGAAATTTGTTCAAAAACAAGACTTTTTAGATGCTGTTGACCGAATCGTTGGTGGTTTAGAGAAGAAAAATAAGATTATTACCAAAGACGAAAAGAAAGCAATTGCGTATCACGAAGCTGGACACGCAACAATTTCCTGGTTATTGGAGCATGCGCATCCTTTGGTGAAAGTTACGATTGTTCCTCGCGGTCAATCTTTAGGTGCAGCATGGTATTTACCTGAAGAACGAAGCATCACGACAACAGAGCAAATTGTGGATGAAATGTGTTCTGCACTTGGCGGGCGCGCAGCGGAACGATTAACATTTGGAAAAATTAGTACGGGTGCTTTGAGTGATCTTGAAAAAGTCACCAAACAAGCTTATGCTATGGTTTCTATCTACGGATTAAATGATAGAATTGGGAATATCTCTTTCTACGATTCACAAGGTAGAGATTCCTTTACAAAACCGTATTCCGATGATACAGCCCGTATCATTGATGAAGAAGTTAGTAAACTTGTGGAGTTCCAATACCAACGTGCGTTGACTATTCTATCTGAAAACGAAGACAAATTGAAATTGTTGGCAGAGAAATTATTGGCAACAGAGGTTATTTTCAAGGAGGATTTAATTGAGATATTTGGAGAGCGACCTTGGAAAAGAGAAGAAGTAGAAGAAATAAAATTAGTCACAGCAGATCTTGCGGACGAAACAACAACGATACTTGTTGATGCTGACCAAGAAATTGAAAGCGATGAAAAAACCGAAATTATTGAATCTACTGCAGATGTTGAGAAGCCTAAAGAAGATTTGGAAAGCGCTGAATAACGAAAGTATCCGTTCGTCCAAATGGATAACGGTACTTAGTACAAGTGATATTTATTTTAGTTCTATTTCAAAAAACGCATTAGAGCAAGCAGGAATTCCCGTTATGATCATTGATCAGCGGGATTCTTCGTATATCAATTTTGGACAAATTCACCTCCAAGTTTTACCGGAAGATTTTTTAAACGCCCAAAAAATTGTAAATTCGTCTGATGAATAATTTAGTTCTACGATCCATAACCGGAGCATTGTTCGCTTTTGTAGTATTGGGCTCCATTCTTTGGGGTCCGTATTCTCAAGCAATTGTATTTTCCATCTTTATGGTTTTGGGACTTTTAGAATTTTACGCGCTTTTCAATACCCATTCGTTTGTTCAGGTAAGTAAAGAAATCGGCGTTTTTATTGGCATCTTCATTTTTTGTTTACTGGTAGGTGTAAGTTTAGAATGGCTACCTATAATTTCTATTTTATTTATTTTCCCTTTATTTTTCACTTTAATTCTTGCCGAACTATGGCGTAAAAAGGAACACCCACTAATTAACATTTCTGTTTTAGTGTTTGGAATCATCTACATTGTTATACCTTTTTTCCTGACGATAGATTTAAATTTAAGAAGCACCAGTTATTTGCCAACGGTAATCGGTATGTATTTACTGATCTGGACAAATGACACATTTGCCTATTTGACAGGAAGATTAATAGGAAAACGGAAATTATTTGAACGCATTTCCCCAAAAAAGACGTGGGAAGGAACGATTGGAGGAATCCTATTTACACTGATGCTAGGATACATTATTGGTGCTTTTATTAACCAAGGTGAAGAATTATTCTGGGTTATTTCTGCAATGATTATTGCTCCTTGTGCAATTTATGGTGATTTACTTGAATCCCTTTTTAAGCGAAGTTTAGACATTAAAGATTCAGGACACATTTTACCAGGACATGGTGGAATTCTTGATCGATTTGACGCCGCATTGTTTGCTATTCCTTTCTTTTATTGTTGGGCAATGTTTTATGAATACTTTTAATTAAAAACAGAATGACTTTACACAGAGAAGGATATTTGATAATGGCAGTTGGACTTTGCATTCTAACTTCTATTCAAATTGGGAATTATTTTTTATTTACTGCAACTGGCTGGCTTTGGTTATTCTTGCTTTTAACACTTGGAGTGTTGGTAATGGCGTATTTAATCATCCAATTTTTTAGAATCCCGAATCGCAGATGTGTTTCTTCTGAAACAGACATCATGTGTCCTGCAGATGGTAAAGTTGTTGTTATCGAAGAAGTTGAAGAAACAGAATACTTTCACGACAAACGCATTCAAATTTCGATTTTCATGTCGCCATTGAACGTACACGCCAACTATTCTCCTATCTCGGGAACCGCAAAATACGTTAAATACCATCCTGGATTATTTCTTGTTGCTTGGCATCCAAAAAGCAGTACGGAAAATGAGCGTTCTACTTTTGTTGTTCAGCACGCATCTGGGCAAGAAGTTTTATTCCGACAAATAGCTGGCGCAGTAGCCCGAAGAATTTGTTATTATTTGCAACCAGAACAACCAATTAAGAGTGGAGAAGAATTTGGATTTATCAAATTTGGATCCCGCATAGATTTGTTTTTACCACTTGATTCTAAAATAAATGTTAAAATTGGAGAAAAGGTAAAAGCTAAGCTTACAAAAATTGGAGAATTGAAATAAATAGTTGTACATTCACAAAAAAAACACATAGCTATGAAAAAATTATTTTTTGCACTTGCTTTGATGACATTTGTAGGATCTGTTGCTACAACAGCTTACGCAGCTTCAAACGGTGTTTCTACAGAAGTTAAGAAAGACGATAAGAAGAAGAAGAAAAAGAAAAAAGGTGCTTGTTGCTCTTCAGAGAAAAGTACAGCTGGATCTTCTTGCACAAAAGGAACTGAAACTAAAGCTTGTTGCACGAAAAAGCAATAAGAACTTTACTGTTTTTTGAAAAGCCGTATCTACCCAGATGCGGCTTTTTTCATTTCTAGATAGTATGAAGAGCTTAAAAAAAACGGTTAATTATTTCCTTCGTATCCGTTCCAAAGTTGCGCTATGCTTTTTGCACAACGAACGAAATTGAATGAGAAAAAAGTTAAAAATTACTTACTCCACTACTATCCCAACCGGGCAATGATCGGATCCCATTATATCGTGGAGAATAAACGATTCTTTTACGCGCGGTAAAAAAGCAGTTGAAACCAAAAAATAATCAATTCTCCATCCAACATTTTTACCTCTCGCTCCTGCCCTATAGCTCCACCAGCTGTATTTATCCGGAACATCACCATTAATCGCTCGGAAGGAATCCACCATTCCACTTTTAATTAATTCATTCATCCCATCAATTTCTTCCTGCATGTAACCTGCGGCTTTGTTGTAATTTTGTTTTGGTCGGGCAAGATCAATTGCCTCGTGAGCAACATTAAAATCGCCACAAACAACAACTGGTTTAGTCCCTTCCAAGCGTTTTAAATAGCTCAAAAAATCACTATCCCAGGTTTGACGGTATTCTAAACGCGCCAATTCACTTCCGGAATTCGGAACATAGACAGTAACTAGGAAAAAATCTGCAAACTCAGCGCAGGTTATTCGCCCCTCGTTGTCATGGTCAACGGAGCCCATATAATACGTTACTGCAATCGGCAACTCTTTTGTTAAAATCGCAGTTCCAGAATAGCCTTTTTTTTCAGCTTCATTTGCAAAAACGTGGTAGCCATCCATTGCAGCAACTGCTTCTTTGACTTGATCGACTGTTGCTTTTGTTTCCTGCAAACAAATAATATCTGCATTGACTTTACGCATGTCCGAAGCAAAGGATTTCTGCATGATTGCGCGAATACCATTAACATTAAAAGAGATAATTTTCATAGATAACAAAAATAGCAGGAACTTCTAGGATTGACAACAAAATGTAAAACTTATTTTATATGGTAATTTATGGAGATATTAGTCACATTAGAAAACATAATACGCTTGAAATTGTTCCATTTTCGAGAGCTAACAAAAAATACTCAGTAACTTTGCACCATGCGACAATTTGATGAGCAAACAATTCATGATTTAGAATTCCCAACCATTAGAGAGTGGCTAGTAGAGTATTGTATTGGAGCTACAGCGAAGAAAAGATTGGAAGAATTATTGCCATCGAACCATTTCCCTTCTTTTGAAAATGAATTAAGAAAAGTTAATGAACTACTTTCCATTCGAATGGAAGGAGAATCTTTTCCTGCTTTAGATTTTGAGGAACTGTTAACAGAATTGCGCCTGTTACCGATTAAAAATGCCGTATTATCTTTAGAAGGGTATGTACGAATTGCGCAGGCATCTGATCTAATCAACACACTTTTAGTGTTTTTCGATAAACGAGAAAAAGATTATCCTTTGCTTTGTAGCTTATTTAGTTCCGCATATTTCACAAAAGAAATAATAGAATCCATTGATAAGGTTTTTGATAGAGCTGGAAATATCAAGGACGATGCCTCGAAGTTATTGTACGAGATCCGTCAAAAAATCAAAACAATTCGCAACCAGATAAACCGTAATTTTGACAAAGAAGTACGTAAGTTGCTAAAAGAAAACGTATTAGGCGACACAAAAGAAGCCTTTATTAGCGACCGAAGAGTTTTGACAATTGTTTCTTCGCACAAACGAAAAATTCCAGGAACCGTTTTAGGTTCTAGTAAAACCGGAAGTTTGACATTTATTGAACCGCAAGTCAATATTCAGTTGAACAATGAAATGGAAATGCTGCTGGACGATGAGCGGAAAGAAATATACCGCATTTTACAGGAATTAACGCGTGAAATTGCCGTTTTTACACCATTAATTGAGGCGTACCAGGATATATTAACAGAATTGGATTTCGTAAATGCTAAAACACGGTTAGCACTCGAATTAAATTGTGTTTTACCAAAAATAGAATCTGAAACGCACATAGAATTGATAGATGCTTACCATCCAATTTTATGGAAAACAAACAAACAATTGGGCAAGAAAATTCTTCCACAATATATACAAATGGACAAATTTTCCCGGATGCTTGTCATTTCGGGTCCAAATGCGGGAGGAAAAAGTATTACGTTAAAAACGATTGGTTTATTGCAATTGATGCTGCAGTCCGGTTTATTGGTTCCGGTGAATGCAAATAGTAAAATGTGCTTTTTTCAGCAGGTATTATCCGACATTGGAGACAATCAATCCATTGAAAACGAATTAAGTACGTATTCATACCGGTTAAAAAGGATGAAATATTTTCTAGAAGTTTCCAATAAACGCACCTTGCTATTACTAGATGAATTTGGAACTGGTTCGGATCCAGAATTAGGTGGTGCATTGGCGGAAGTTTTCTTTGAGGAATTGTACAACCGTAAAAGCTTTGGTGTAATAACAACGCATTATGCGAATATCAAATTAAAGGCAGACCAGTTAAAAAATGCTGTAAATGGTTGTATGCTTTTCGATACGGAAACCTTGGAACCTTTGTATAAATTTTCGTTGGGACAACCCGGAAGCTCCTTTACATTTGAAGTTGCCCAAATCAATGGCATTTCACTCGAACTTATCGAAGATGCAAAAACAAGATTGGATGAACGGAAGGTAACGATGGATCGCTTGTTGAGTGAATTACAAAAAGAAAAGACCTATCTAGAGCGTTTAAACAAAGAACATGTTGAAGCACAGCGGCTTGCACAAAGAGCAAAGCAGGAATACGAAGACCGAAAAAACAGGTACGATGAACGTTTACGCATCCAGCAGGAAGTAATTGATCGAAACAATAAAAGTTTGAATGCCGGTAAGAAGATGCTTGGTTTTATTGATAAATACGCTTACAAATCGCGTAAGAAAGACATCAATAGACCACTAATTGACGAATTAACAAACTATTTAAAGGTTGAAAAGGCGAAGATTGAAGAGCAAAAAATTGCCGTAAAATTAAAATCCGAGGTAAATACAAAAAATCCTAAAAAGGTAAAAATTCAAAAACCAGAAGAAGATCCTTACCAACGACACAAAATAGTAGTTGGATCAACGGTTAAATTGATTTCCA
>JBEDAD010000265.1:0-3764 GCA_041177985.1 Bacteroidota bacterium
GCCACGAGACCATTGTAATTGGTGCAAATTTAACAATAAAATTGAAAAATCAAGAACCTAATGTGTATTAGTTTGCTTTCAACAGTTATAGGAAAACAAAAAGTAACGCAACAATTTCTAATATAGATGTCTTTACAGGTGATGTTCGATAAAAAGATGTTAACCTTCTATTATAATTCCAACGCTTTCAACATCTCCGTTAATTGGTGGACAAATTTTGACCACCTTTATTCGGATGAAATCGATTTTGTTAATTTCGTTTTTTAAACGGGTTATAATTCTCTGTCCAACATGTTCAATCAATTTAGATCGAATCTGCATTTCTTCAGAAACAATTTTATTAACAACGACATAATCTACCGTCTTAGATAAATCATCGGATTCTGCTGCTCCACTGAAATCTGTATTTAACATAACGTCTACACGATAGTGGCCGCCAATTTCCGCTTCTTCTGGCAAGCAACCGTGAAACGCGTAGATTTTTATGCCATTTACCTCAATTGTATGTTTCATACCTTATTTTTTGAGCGTTTCAACAGCGTCAATTCCTTGATTCATACGGGATAAGCATTCTTCTTTCCCTAGAAATTCTCCTATTTCAAACATGCTTGGTCCCGCTCCTGTTCCTGTGATTAAAAGTCTGAATAGTGGTAAAACAGCGCCAATGCCAAGTCCGGTTTTCTCCAAAAACAATTTAAAGCGTTCTTCAATGTTTTGTGCCGTGAATGCATCAAGCGTTTCTAGTTCGTGCATCCAAAGCTGCATAAGTTCTTTTGTTCCGTCTTTCCATTTTTTAGAAACAGTTTGCTCGTCATAAACTTCAGGTGCTTCGAATAAATAAATTCCTTCTACCGCTATATCCCGAACGAACGTTGCGCGTTCTTTCATTAAGTGGCAAATGTCTGTTAGTTTATCTAAAGGTAAATTACTATTAATTTCTTTTGCTAGCGATTCAGCTAATTTTGTGTCGGATGTATCGCGTAAGTAGTTTTGTTGAAACCATTTTGTTTTTTCAGGATCAAATTTTGCACCCGATTTAGAAACTCTATCCAAGGTAAACGCTTCTGTTAATTCTTCCAATGAAAAAATTTCTTTTGTCGTTCCAGGATTCCACCCTAAGAAAGCTAGCATATTAATAAATGCTTCTGGGAAATAACCCTTTTCTCTGTAGCCAGAATATAGTTCGCCATCTGCAGCTACCCAGTTAGTTGGGAAAACAGGAAAACCTAATCTGTCTCCATCTCTTTTCGAAAGCTTTCCATTACCATCTGGACGAAGTAAAAGTGGTAAATGAGCAAATTGTGGTCGTTCCCAACCGAATGCTTCGTACAAAAGAACGTGCAAGGGTGCAGAAGGAAGCCATTCTTCTCCGCGAATAACATGACTAATTTCCATTAAATGATCATCGACAATATTTGCCAAATGGTATGTAGGCATGCCATCGCTTTTAAATAGAACTTTATCGTCAAGATTATTGGTGTTAACTACGACCCATCCTCTAATGATATCTTCAAAACGTACGTCTTGGTTACGTGGCATTTTCATCCGTATAACGAAAGGCGTATTGTGTGCCAATAATTCTTCTACTTGATCTTGCGGCAGCGTAAGCGAATTTTTCATTGTTGTACGGGAAACACTATTGTATTGCCAGTTGGGCATACCCATTTTTTTTGCTTGTTCACGCACAGCATCTAGGTCTTCACTTGTATCAAATGCGTAATATGCTTTCTCGGAACGGATAAGTTCATCAGCAAACGGTCGGTATAAATGCTGTCTTTCAGATTGCACGTATGGTCCGAAATTGCCACCAATTCCAGGTCCTTCTGTTGGTTCAATACCACACCATTTTAGAGCATCCATTATATAATCTTGCGCGCCAGGGACAAATCTAGCCTGATCCGTATCTTCTATTCGAATTATAAAAGTGCCATTGTGCTTTTTAGCAAATAAATAATTATAAAGAGCGGTTCGAACCCCTCCCATATGTAATGGTCCCGTTGGAGATGGTGCAAATCTTACACGAACTGGTTTGTCTGACATGTGCTATTTTTTTGAACAAAGATAAGTAGAATTAGAGGATTGAAATTCGTTCCAAGTTTAAATATCGATTTTTGAACGTGTAACGGTGAAATTTAAATTCGTTAAATATCTATAATTGCCAATCCTTTTGAATTTTTTCTTTTAATTTAGTAGGTTAAGCAGATTATATACACAACAAACAAACATGGGATCATTTGATCAATTATTGGAACAAATAGATGCTTTCATCCGAAAGTATTACAAAAATCAGATCGTTAAGGGTTTACTGCTCTTTTTGGGAATTTTTTTAGCCTCTTTTCTCCTAACGACAACCCTTGAGTATTTTGGACGTTTTGGAAGTTTAACTCGTGGTTTTCTCTTTTTCACGTTTATTGGTCTTAATCTGCTTGTATTAGGACGTTATATTTGTTTTCCAATTTTGAAATTATACTCTTTTGGGAAACGTATAAACCGATTTCAAGCCGCGGATATTATTGGAGCTTTTTTTCCATCCATTTCGGATAGACTAAAAAACACTTTGCAATTGAACGATGATTTGAACACAAACATTGGCAATGTTGAGTTAATTAGAGCAAGTGTCTTACAACGGTCGAAATCTTTGAGTGCAATGCCATTTGTTTCTGCTATTGACTTCAAAGAAAATCGAAAGTATGTAAAATACCTCATTCCAATCTTTCTTGTCCTGGTTGTTGTGGGTGTGGCTGCACCTTCATTGTTTACGCAAGGTACGGAGCGGGTTATCAATTACTCCAAGCAATTTAAACCGGTAGCACCCTTCAAATTTATCTTAATGACGGAGAATCTGGTTATTGAAGAGGGAAAAGATCTATTTGTAGAAATGGAGGTTTCTGGAAAAGAACTCCCTGAATTTGTTTATTTGATAAGTGAAAACGGTAAGTTTTTAATGAAGAGAAATGCTAAAAACAGGTTTTTAGGAACAATTAAAAAACCAAACGGATCAGGTACATTCTTCTTTCAAGCAAACGAATTTGAAAGCGAAAAGTACAGCTTAAGTGTCTTTGGAAAAGCTACTATTGGTAAGCTAGAAGCTAAGTTGTTTTATCCAAAATATTTAGGGAAAACCGACGAAACTATACAAAATGCAGGTGATTTAGAAGTTCCTGAAGGAACAGTAATAGAATGGAGTGTTGTTGCAAAGAATACTAATTTTGTAGATTTTGTGTTCAACTCAGAAAAACAACGCTTTAAAAATGGAGGTTTCAAAGTCACCAAGAAATTACTTAACACTTCTAACTTAGATTTCTATTTATCCAACAAACACACTACCAAAATTGACTCTTCAAAGATTACCATTTCGGTTATAAAAGACGCGTATCCTTCGATAAATGTGGATGAACGAAAGGATAGTTTGTCTGATGGTTTGTTCTTTTTTAATGGTCAAGTTGGAGATGATTACGGACTTAACTCATTGGTGTTTGTTTATACAATCGTTTCAGAAGACGGAAAGCGAAAAGAAACCCGAATGACTGTAAAGAAAGTAAGTGGTTTGGATGTGCTTTTCGATTTCGCAGTTGATTTTCGTCGTGAAAACGTGAAGCTAAACGATAGAATTGAATATTTCTTTTCCGTTAGTGACAACGACGGTGTAAATGGTAGTAAATCTACTAAAAGTCAGCTGTTTACGTATAAATTACCGTCTCTTTCTGAACTAAATGAGCAGAGAAGTGAAGACCAGGCTTTAATCAAAGAAAACATGAATGACC
>JBEDAD010000266.1:0-2873 GCA_041177985.1 Bacteroidota bacterium
GTTGGAAATAAACGGACAAGTAGATTTTTTTCAATCATTTCAGGAATCACCTTTTTCTTTAAGATAATCCACATCCTTGTCTACAAACTGTGCTATTTCTGCCACAGAATAGAATTCTAATGCACAATATTTTAGAATATTTTCCTGTAACTCTTCTTTTGTTAATCGCCGTTTAGTGTTCTCCTTATTTTCCTCAGAAGTGTTCCCCTTGCTGTCAATCTCGAAATCATTTACAGCCAATTGAGTTCCATAATCTGAATTCAAATGATATGTTGTCCAACGACACTTGTTATCTGAGGTCAAAAAACCTTGTTTACATAAATCTTGTAAAATACGCGTGATCTCAGCTCGGTGTTGGTCTATTAAGAATTGAAGGCGATAATTTGAAGTTTCACCCTCAATCTGGCAAGTAGTAAGAATGGTCAATTCTTCCTTCCCAAAAACGTCAATATCATCACCAAAGATTTCTCTTAATTGGTGTATCGTTTCTTCGGGAATGGTACTTGACATTGGCAATTCGAGTGTTAAGCGATCAGGTTGCGATGTAACTATCAAGAATGGCCTTCTCCAATGTGCAAAATCCCAACCAGACATAATTTTATTAACACCACTGCCAGCTTTCTCAGCACTACCGATCATTAGAAACATTTTCTGTAAACTCGGATTTCGACATTCACTAATTCCTCCATGGTAATATTGATTGATCGAAACTAACAAAGTACCAGGATTAGAAAATGAAAAATGCCCATACTTTTGAAACTATGCTTGATGCGTTGTGAGAATTTTCTTTTGACATTTAAATGTGTTTTAATTCGAATCCATCAAAGTACGAAATAATCGATTTCTGCTCCTTGTTGTTTAACCACGGTTTTTCATCATGGCTCTTTTTAATAATATCTTGTGTTTTATCTTTCTTGAATGTTTCAATCACATCCTTAATAATCCCGAATTCTTCTTCCGAAAATATTGATAGATCCAATTGGTAAGTTTCAACTGGAAAATATTGTTCTGCAACATTCCCATCTGGAAATTCAGTATATTCAATATTAATGATTCCTTTTGTTTGAAAATATTCAAATATTGATTGAAAATTATTTGGAACTGGCCCCATAGGAATCGCACGGTATCTTATACCTGAAATTGATTGACAATAATTTTTAAACATTGCAAAGTCTGCATAGAATAACAACTTATTGAGTTTTGTTTTATATGGTTTCATTGCTGAGGCAAATAGAAAAACCATTGCTGCCAATTTATCAATATTAGGAATTTTATATCCCGTATATTTCGAAGCACACGGTTCACCGAACAAATAGGATTCGATATTTTGTCGAGTAACTATTTTTCGTTCCTCTTGTTCTATTCTTTCAATTTTTTCAATTAAATTTTGCTTATACTTCATTTCTAAGCTATCGCATAAATTCACCAAATTCTTGAAACTGCTTGGCGATTTAACCCCTTGTATTGAACGAGCATTAGACAACTGTGGAACTTCCCCATCTTCGTATAAGCGATATGAATTTGCTCCAAATCCTAATATCTCTGACATTTTTGCTGCAGAAACGCCGTATTTATCCCGAATTTGGCGTATTTCCTCTGGAAATGGAATATTATGTTTTTCTCTATATTGGTTGTAAACCTGAAAAATATTCAAATTATCTAATTCCGTTGTTGTAAATTGCTCCTCTGTTTCTTCACAACGATATGCGTGATGAATAAAATCAAATTCTTCTTTTCTAAATGTCATTTGGCGATTTTCTCTTACCAAAATCATTTCTTTACCTGTAAATGGACTTTTCATAATCGTTTATTTATAAGGATAAACCATTGCTTTTTCTGCAATGTGAAATGAAATACAAATAACAGGAGCCGTGGCAGCTACTCCCATGGAAATCTTAATGTATATTTCTTTTCCTTTTAACATTTTGCCAAAGACCCACATTTCAGCTCCCTTATTGAGTTTCTCTTCTAAAGGACCTTCTGTGTAATCTGTGTGTTTAAGATTGTCTATAATTTCTATTCGTTGATTTGGGATAATTTCTAATTCCGAAAGGGTTTTACTATTTTTTCCTCGATCATCACGAAACACAATTTGCCAAATGCGTTTTTTATCTTGAAATTGTTTTAAAAAACGAATTATTTCTTCTTTGGGCGCCATACTCTTTTGCAAATGTAAATAATTAAATCTTATTTTAAAAGTTGATAATTAATTATTATTTGATTATATTTTAAACTTTAAAGTTGATAAATGAAGTGTTGTTAAAGTAACCCTAATTCTTTACTAATGTCATTTGACAGTTTGGCTAATGGTCTTTTAGAATAATCTTCCGCATTAGCATAGTTTCCGATTATCATTTTTCTTACCTCCTCAATACTGGAAAACAAATCTCCTTCATGTCGATTATAAATGTCTTCAATACCTTTCTTCAGAATCTTAAATGTCTCTGTCAAAGCCACAATAATATTCTTATTATACAAAATATTTTTACAACTCAATTCTCTTTAATTTCATTGTGTCCTCCAAAAAACTTTTGAAATCTATTTTATAATTGAGTATCCATTCTTTTCCTTTTTAATTCGATCTTTAAAATAGGTTCAAAATCATCCATTCCATTGATTTAGATTATTTTTTACTGGGAATAGTGCGCGTATCTTTGTAAGGTACTTCAGGCTAAGAAACACTTCCAATGGTAATGCTTGACCTGTCAGAAATGGCAAACAAGCTTATTGGATTGTTTCAAGGTTTGAAGAAACAAAATTGAAAAAGCGTTCGGGGAGTAATCTCCTTTTTATTGGATTCCTAGGTTGAAGGTAATTAACGAAAGCGCGTTTCATTGATGGGGACAGGAGTAAAATCCTGTCCCTTTTTTGAT